>NZ_JAGJEK010000016.1:0-152222 GCF_018101015.1 Pseudoalteromonas sp. MMG005
CACATTTGGTAGTTCAGTAAAGATCACCTTGCTTGGTTTGCCTACTGTGGCTATCTTCACTGCGCTTTTACCCGCATAAGCATTCTTTATGCCATCAAGGTAATCTAGACCATCTTCATAGCTGGGTGTGTCTGCGCGCGTCACCACATACCCGTCTGCATCCGGTTGGCGCAGTGCGCCAAATTTGAATGCACCATTACGGTCGGTGTTGGTGCTCAATGAAACAGCGTTGCCGAACTTATCTTTACCGCTCAGCGTGACAGCAAGGTTGGTGATCGCCAGATCTTTACTTTCCTTCACGCCATTTTGATTGCCATCGACAAACACTACGCCTTCAACACTTGCGTCACCTGCAAGTGACGTTTCAGCAAATAAATTTCCAGACGATGATTGATTTGCAGTAAGCGTGATATTACTGATCACATCACTGTTGTTGCTTCCAGATATAATGCTGTTATTGCGACTATCAAACCCATCTTGATAACCCGATAATTGACTTTGCTTAGACTGTTTTAATTGATAAGTGCCTGCTGATAAATCTTCAAAAACAAATTCGCCGCTAGTGCCGGTACTTTTTAACAACGGGCCAATGTTTTTACCTGCGCTCTCGGTACCACTTAATTCAATAGTGATGCCTGAAATCCCCGAGTCTGTTGCCGCTTGTAATACGCCATCATTATTTGCGTCGAAGAATACCTGCCCAGAAATATTTCCTTTACTCAAAGGAAGTGTTAAGTCATCTCGATTATTGCTAGAGTTAACATCAAACCCTTTGGTTTCAATCCATGCATCGTTGTATAGAGTGTTACTGGCAGGCACTGATATTAGTTTAACGGGGATGGTCGCTGTTAAAGATTGCCCTTTTGCGATTGTATCGACAGTACACCTTACCCGGGTTTTCGCGCTCGATTCGCCTGATTTAATCGCTTGGTCGGTCACACAACGTCCACCAGCAATTGAAGGAGTGCCAGCCAATTCAAGGTCATGGCTTAAATAATCATAAATGATATTATCTGCGGCATCACCAGGACCCGCATTTCCCACATCGAGAAAGTAATTAAAAACGCTGCCCACAGCGACTTTGCTCAGTGAGGCCCGTTTTATTAAAGATAAATCAACTGCAACTCGAATAGAAGTTTGCTCAGCCTCACTATTATTTGCAGTGATTGGGTCATTTTCATTAGAGAAAATACGCGCTGTGGTCGCACTCACTTCACCGGTTGTTTTTGGCCGCGATAACACTTTAAAATACAGATATCGCGTATAAATATTATCCTCAGAGCCATATCTATTTTCGCGTAATTCAAACTCAGCCAAATCATTCCCTGAGTTTTCAGGTCCTTTACAGGTAATGGTGTGTGCAGAAGAAATCACTGTATTGATACTATTACATCGTGCTTGTGCCGCAGTACACCCCGTTTTTGCACTCCCATCACATAAAAACTGAAGCTGTTTATCTGCACCTGATGGTGTCATGGTAAAATCGTAACCTACACCACTGGCAACCGATAAATCGCCGGTATTATCAAACAAATATTCAAGATCAACTTTATAAACCAACACATTATCTAAAGAGCTCGGAAAGGCACGAGGAACCGGGTACCATGCCACAGGATCCGTAACATCATTGTTTTCAATTTTTAAGTTGGCATTTCGCACATTGACCTGCAGTGAGGTTACTTTTGTGTTGTTATCTATATTAATATCGTTATCAATATTGGCCGCTGTAATGTTAGATGTGCTGGCCAATATCCAGCTTTTTCTGTCATGGTAACTTTTTGGTCGCAGTTTAATCGTGACAGTTTGAACTTCATTTCCAGTCAAAGTGCCTATCGGGCAACTCAGTACATTACTGGCATTAAAGCTACATATATTCACTTGTCCTGCCCGCGAGAATACACTACTTATAAATTGAAACGTTCTCCCAAATGGCGGCGTAAAGGTGTGCTTTAGCACCACGTCAGTTGCTGTCGTGGCACTCATATTCGACACTTCGAGGGTTAACAAAGCCTCATCGCCACTTAAAATAGGAGCTGTAGCATACGAGGCGAGTGTAATACCTACATCAAATTTCGGCACAACCGACACAGATGCATTGCTTTTATTATTACTGGTATCTGTATCGACATGGGTTGAAGAACTGACCTCAACAAGGTTGTTTAAATTGCCATTGACGGTAACGACGGGTCGACTCACATACATGGTTAAAATTAACTTGTCGCCAACTTTAAACTGTTGGCTATTACCTAGCCGACAAGTTATGGTGCTTACGGTATCTTGGTACTGACCAGCATCACTTCTTGCACAACTAAATGTTGCGCCAAGCTGGCTACTTGCGCTCGCTGCAAAGCGAATACCTGTTTCAACATTGCCTTTTTTTGCTTTAAATGTACCCGCAAAAGTATCTTTAATTAATAACGCACTGAGCCCATCACCCGTGATGGTGTCACCACTGATATTCTCAACCACTATTTGATAACTTAGCTCATTTTGCACCGCTGATAATTGACTCAGATTGGCTGTTTTAGTGACTTTTAAATCTGCAGACACCGCTGAGCGAATTGTTGCTGACTGCTGAGCACTACCCGGTAATCCATTGTGATCCGTCACGGTTGCGGTATTCTTTAAATCCCCTAACTGTTTCGCATTAGTGGTAATGGTTAGCACGGATGGTGGATTTACCCTATTGACTGGGATCCCCTGCCAACTGCCGGAAACAAATTTTTGATATAGGCAAGTTACTGGTGTTTTGGCCGTTTTATTTGGAAGGCTACAATGCCAATTTGGTCCATAATCCCCAGTTTCAACGAAGTGTTCACCATTATCTAGCTCATCCACAACTTTTAAAGTTCCTTGCGTTGGATGATCTGTCATATTGAAGATTTTGATTTCACTACTAATATTCTCACCTCGACTAACCAAAGCGGTATTTTTTGTCGTCGATGCAAATTTATGCTTAGTGACAGAGAGCTGCATAGGGTTAACAGATCCATAGCCCCAACCTTCGTAAGTAGCGGTTAAATCCGTTGCCAATGAGCCATGCTTTACCACTGCAACATTTCGAGGTCGTTTATTCTCATAAGGGCTACGAGCAGTGATCACCACTTCAGCATTTGCACTACCACTGATATCACCCGTACACTTCACCTCATCAGGGCCTTGCTTTGGACACGTCCAACTATCGCTATTATTACTTTTTATAACGGTAACTGATTCTGCTTTATAACCATTAAGTAATGTATCGGAAACTTCAACACCAACCGCCTTCGCACCACCTGAATTCGTTACTTTGATCTTAAATTCAAAGCGTTTCCCCATGTAATTTTTATTGTCCCATTGCAAATTGCTCGACTTGATGACGCTCAGTGCCGGTTGTGCAGCAACCGTTTTAAACACAGCTGAGGCTGCCACCGACTCATTACTACTGTCGTTTGAATCAAAGACAATATTGGCGCGATTAGTAACATTGGCATTAGAGACCGAGGCCTTTACCTTGGCCACAATTGTGGCGCTTATAGTATTATTAGCTGCTAACTGCGCTGTGTTTGGCGTACACACAACCTGACTGCCTGCAACTTGATAACTACACATAAAAGCCGTTGAAGAGTAACTGACAAAATCGACACTATCAGGCAAGGCGTCAGTCAGTGTTTTTACCGTCAAAGTTTGTGCTGAAGCATTGCGTGCAGTTAATAAAAAAGTGAGGGTGTCATGAGCATAATATGCTGATTTTGCTGCGCTAATAGACTTAGTCAAGGTCATCTTCGCGGCAGTGCTTTTGACAATTTTGATTTGTGCACTGGCGGTATTATTCGCTTGATTGCGATCTGTGAGATTCGCCGATACCAACGCATTATTTGTGTACGTTGCCTCGGTATTTGGTGCTTTGGCGGTAACTTTAAGCGTATCGCTCACTCCTGAGGCAACCGCCGTTTTATCACATGTAATTTTAGGTTGCGCCCCAGCCATATTAACCGAGCAACTCCAACCACTGGCTTGTGCCACTGCCACATCACTGATTCCTGCGGCGAGTGTTAAAACAAATCGCGCAGAAGCAACCGTGTTTGGTCCATTATTCTTCGCCACAATTTGATATTGGTGCGCTTCATTTGGCGTTAACGAAAGAGGCCCCCAGTAAGAAGGTGTGCCATTGCTTTTTAACGCTTTAAGCTCTACTGCCACATCTGCATGTTCTTTAACTTGATTGCTTACACTGGCTTGATTGTCCGCGCTATTAATTTCTGCCGTTGCACTGCTTACACTGGATGTCGCTGTTACCGTACCACTGCCCAACTGAGATAACTTTGCTTTGATCACCAACGATTGTGATGCACTCACTGCAAGCTTATTTAAGCTACAGGTTAAAGTTTGTGAGCCGCTACATGACCAACCATTACTATTGCTCACCGACGCTTCAACCCAAGTTGCATAACTGGGAAGCACATGCTTTACGGCAACATTCGTTGCCTCATCTGGGCCATTGTTAGTAATGTTTAGGGTATAGGTATAGGTTTCATTAATATAGACTTGTTGAGGCTCTGAGCGTAACGATACAATCTGTAGGTCGGTACCCGCCACAATAGAGGTATTCTGAGTTTCTGCGTTATTTTGTAGTTTACTCGCATCCTCATTCGATGCCGAAACTGACACCTCGGACGCAATGGTTTGTGCGGTATCTTTACTGGTTTTTATCGTAAATTGAACGCGTTTTCGCTTATCAAGCACATCAGTGCCGTCAATACTGACCCAATTACACTCAAGACGACTTTGAGCTGCATTAAACTTACAGACAGCGTTGTCACTCGAAACAAAAGAAGTGGTGACTGGAATAGGAAAAATCAGTTGGACATTGTTAGCGACATCTTGCTCGACATTTTCAAAGTCAACTTGATAACGTATTTGTGCGCCGCGTGGTACCTTAGTATCTAGGTCAATAAAGGTAGATATTTGCAAATCCACAGCAAATACCTGAACGCTGACAAGTATCAACCACAATGCACAAAACAATCTCTTCAAGTTAACTACCCCTAGATACTACATATTTTGAACACATTTGTGTGTTTCAATTTAAAGTACGAAAAACGGCGTAGATTTTATTGATTATAGGTACTGTAATCCAGTGTAATTTTGCGTTTTTATGGATATTAGTAAGAAAAGAATAAGGCTTTAGAATAAAAGCCCTACTTAAGACGTGTTTGTATTTTTTAGGCTACAACTTTAGAGTGTACTGCCTGAAGCGCAACAATGCTTTCTTTAGCGAAACTATGCAACGCTTGCCAGTCAATTTTTTCTCCTCGTTGCAGTAACTCACTGGCCAACTTTAACTCTTGACTAAGTGCTATCATGCCAAGCTCTTTGCTCTCTTGCCCTACGTGTATTAATTTATCATTCAATATATCGTTCGCTTTGATATCCGCCAAGCCTTGTAATTGAGCAAACTCATAATCAAAGGTGTCTGGTAAGTACTGTAATTTGGTACTTAAAAACTTGACGTCCAACGATGTGCTTAATTGACGTAATACATCTTCATCAACTAGTGCGCTATCCAGCACTTCAGTACTTTGAGCTGTACAAACTTGTTCTAACACAGCAGATAAAGTACTTTGCGATACGGGCTTACTAATACAATACGTAATGCCATGTTCAAGATAAGCTTGCTGAGCCTGTTCATCAGCATCTCCAGTGAGTGCAATCACAGTGGGCGACACTGATAAATTCATCAAGCTAAACTCATCAACAAACCAGGATAAACCATGACCATCTGGTAAGTGCATATCTAGAAGAATAATATCGAACGGCTGCTGAACAACTTTTTTACTTGCCTGTGCTAAATTATGAGCAAATACAAAATGTGCGCCTAATTCCGTTAAATAATGTTTAAGCACTTCTCTATTTAATAGATTGTCTTCAACAACCAAGATATTACAAGCCAGCAGACCATTTTGATGGTTAGTATAACGCTCTGTTATGCCAATATTAATGGTGGGATCAATTCGCTCCAGTAACAATTCAAAAAAGAACTCGGTACCACACCCTACTTGACTACGAACCCGCAGCTCTCCATTCATATTTTCAACTAATTGCTTACATAGGGACAAACCTAGCCCAGCCCCTTGTGCAACCGTTTGCTCTGTCGACACCGTCACAAAAGGCTCAAAAATATTAACTAAATCATCATCGTTTAAACCAACCCCCGTATCTGACACAAAGAATTGCACACTGTGATGGTTACTTCCTACTTGTTCAGACTTAACGGTGACAGTAACGCCCCCCTCAACCGTATACTTAATTGCATTTGAGAGTAAATTTTTCAAAATAAGCGTCAATGATTCCTTATCTGCTAAATAACTCTTTACAGACAATGCGCTTGTATCTAACGCGACGGATAAGTGCTTTTCTTTCGCTAAAGGTGATAATAAATCAATAATTTCTTGTGATACTTGTTGAATATCAACAATCGTGAGCTCATGAGGTTTGGTCTCACCTTTTGCTTGTAACAGCACTTGATTAGCCAAATCTGATAATGACATTGCAGCTCCAGTGATAATATCGCATAACTGGGCGTGCTTAAGGGGTTCTCTAGGTACGCTTTTAAGCATTTCAGCATGACCCACAATCGCATTGAGTGGTGTTCTTAATTCATGGCTAAGTAAGGTCAAATAGCGACCTTTTAGCATAGATGCTTTTTCAGCCGCTTGTTTTGTCTGTTCTACCTGCTCGGCACGTCGACTACTACATAATAAACTCAGAGAAAAGCAGAGTAATAAAGGGATTGCAATCACTGTTATGGTAAAGAGCTGATTACCAAAATTATTGGTCTGTAAGCTATCTGATGGCTGATATCCATCCAGCATCAATAAACGTAACGTAAAAATAACTAGCATGCCGATACATGCTAGTAAAAATGTCCACCGTGCAATAGTTGCTTCCGTGAGCTCGCTGACTTTACTTTGAAAAAGAGCATGAATACATAACCCGAGCGACAATGCCCAAACCAAATAATTTAAACACACTCTCACTATGAAGTTTGGATCAATAAAAGTGAACCAAGTATATCCAGCGAGGTGAATTAACGACAATAATACCCACGGCCAATATTTTGATTTTATTTGAAAAAACCGTTCAGTTCCAAGAGTCAAAAAAACTAACCCTAGCAATATCAGGTGATTAGCAACAAAAATACGCCAAAAGTCTGTTAATTGTGGTTGAGAAATCAATATGCAAGCTATCGCAACGCTGGTTACAAATAGCATCCACTGTTTGGTGCCTGCAATCGTGCGATGAATTAACCAATTCAATAACATAAACACCCCACAAACCGAAGTTGTGAGTGCTAATACTGGTAAAAGTAATTTTGGTTCTAACATCTAGCACTTAATAGTTAAGAATTAAGGATGAGTATACTATCAAAAAACATACCAATAAAAAGGTATTTTAATAAAAAGGTCGCTTTTAAATTAACATTCCCAAAACCAAACCGTACAAATTAGCAACAACTTTCCCTATAACCAACCTTTTTGCTGCGCTATTCGAGCAGCATCAATGCGATTCGTTGCATTGAGTTTAGCGATCGCGTCTGATAAATAGTTTCTGACTGTGCCTTCACTCAAAAACAACGTATTGGCTATTTCTGCTGTTTTATACCCTTCGCTTGCCAAACGTAATGCTTTTCTTTCTTTACTTGATAACGGATCTTTTTCATCCAAAGCGGTGAGTGCCAATTCAGGATCTATGACCCTCTGGCCACATATGACTTTTTTTAGAGTGCTAATTAAATACTCACTTGGCGCTTCTTTTAACACAAATCCTCTTGCACCACTGTCCATGGACCTTCGAATATAGCCAGAACGAGAAAAGGTCGTCATAATGACCGTATGACACTGCTCTTCCTTTTTTTGAATATACTCTAGTAATTCTAACCCTGTCATATTTGGCATTTCAATATCGGTTAATACAATATCAGGAGTCACAACAGATAAATGCTTGATAGCTTCGAGCCCATCAGCCGCTTCTGCAACTACTTCAATATCACGATCTAAGCTCAGCAATGCACTGATCGCTCCGCGTACAAGAGCTTGATCTTCAACTACCATCACTCTAATCATGCCACAGCTCCTGAAAACTCTACCTTCACGGTGAACCCTTGTTCAATATTAATGTCCACAATAGCACCGGCTTGTTGTGCTCGTTCAATTAACCCGGAAAGCCCATTCCCGTGGGTGAAAGATTCAACTTTACCATCATCACTTATGCATAGTTGCACTGTGTTTTGCTGAGTTAATTTTAAATTTACTTCTCTTGCATTACTATGGCGCAGTATGTTTGTCACCAATTCTTTGGCAATAAAACATAAAGCACTCTCCTGCTCTGCCCCCATAGTTACCGACTCCACTTGCTGAACCACGTTAAATTGTGCCTCTTTCAAACGCTGCTCTAGCAAATTCAACTGCGCGTATAAACCAATTTGCTTTAATCCAGATACCGCTTCTCGTACATCACTGAGTAGCGCACGCGCCAAAGTCGCTACTTGTTGAGATTCATCGCTGGCTTTTTCTTGCAACCCCGCATGGCACAACTTACTTGCTAACTCAGCTTTAAGTGCAATGCTAGATAAAGAATGGCCTAACGTGTCATGTAAATCTCGCGCGATCCTTTCCCGTTCTGCAATCGCTGCCAATTGCTCTAATTTTTGCTGATTTTTTTGGTGTAATAGTCGATGGACGCGCTCCCGATGCTCCATTAATCCAAAACTAAATAAACCAACAGCAATGAGAGCCGAAGGTGCCCAAAAATAAAATGGCTCAGTGGTTATTAAAAACTCACTACTGAAAAAAATAAAGAGAAATAGCACCCCCAACATCAAGAAATTATACGGACGCCGGTAATTAAAACCACACAGCGGCGCTATATAACCAAACAAAGTGCTCGTTCCTGATGTAACAAGCGTGCCACAACTCGTCAGTAGCAACATCAGTATAATAATGGGCGTAACCTTAGTTCCTGGTGTATGTAGACCTGCACAATATAGAGCAACAAAACCTATATATATAAGCAATTGTGCAAGTAAATTTTGCCAACCTATCTCACTCCACTGACCTATTATTGGTAAAAAGTAAAACAATGAAAATATCAACGGACCAAGATTACGAAAAAACTTACTCGGATCTGCAAGTGTCATTTTATCTACAGGGAAGACAGGTTCCATAACCCAACTTTTTATTAAGATTCAAAGAGTCAGTAACATATCAAAAATAACATAAAACGTTTAGTGACAATGGTCACCTAGTTCGTAATAATCTAAACAAAAATAGACAGACTGGTTATGCGCCCAGAACAAACATCCCTACTTTATTTGCACACAGCAGTACTTTTATTTGGTGGTACGGCATTATTTTCAAAATTAATTAACCTATCCGCACTCGATATCACTGTATACCGAACCGCTGTTGCTTTTATAGCCCTCACAGCCTTATTAATCGTACAACGTAAACGCATTAAGCTTAAAAACAACCAGGATTATCTCGTCGCCACCTTGTTGGGTGTAGTTGTTGGCCTGCATTGGCTCACCTATTTTGCAGGTATGCAAATGGCGGGAATAACCATTGGCATTATTGCCTTTTTTACCTACCCTGTAATCACCGTCTTTTTAGAACCCCTGTTTACCAAGAAACAAATTCTGAAAAAAGATATTGTGTGTGCCATTGTCGTATTAAGTGGTATTTACCTGCTAGTACCAGAAGCCAGTTTAGGGAACCAGATTACATTAGGTATCGTAACAGGCGTCAGTTCAGGCGCACTATTTTCACTGCGGAACTTACTACAAAAACGCTATTTTTCTCATTATGGTGGCCCACAAACTATGCTATATCAAACGCTGGTCGCCAGCGTCATGTTATGCGCTTTTGTGAGTGTGCCCCCAGTTGAGCTCGAACAGATCGACTTATATTTAATTTTATTAGCGGGCGTAGTCTTTACGGCACTACCGCACGCTCTTTTTTCTAGTAGTTTACGCCATTTGTCTGCAACAACCGCTGGGTTGATTTCTTGTTTACAGCCCTTGTATGCAACGCTTTTGGCCTTTATTCTATTACTAGAAACCCCCAGTGTTGCAACTTTAATTGGTGGCTTACTTGTTGTTAGCACTGCTTTTTTTGAAACTTGGTCTGTTACAAGGAAAAAAGTATAATGCATATTTTTGCTCATCGCGGTGCCAGTGGCAATTACCCAGAAAATACTCTATGTGCAATTGAGGCTGCTTTACAAGCCAATGTTGATGGTATCGAATTAGATGTACAAAGTTGCCAAGATAATTACGCCATTATTCATGACACTTGGTTAGATAGAACCACTTCAGGTCAGGGGAAGGTTAATACAACTTCGCTCGAAACAATTCAATCATATGACGCAGGTATGGGTGAAACAGTCCCAAGTTTACAGCAAGTACTCAGCACCATAAGCACCAGAACAATTATCAATTTAGAACTCAAACATACCTTTGAGCTAAACAAATTTGTATCATGCATTGAGCATAACATTAGCAATGGCACATTAACACGTTCCCAACTTCTCATATCCTCCTTTGACCATCATCAATTATTGTGGTTAAAGCGGCAGCTGCCTTGGGTTAAAATTGGAGCACTGACAGCTTCAATCCCATTACAGTATGCACAATTTGCTCAACAGTTAAATGCCTATAGTATTCATATTGATAAAAACTTTATTAATCATGAGTTTGTTCACGATGCAAAACAAAGAGGTCTAAAAGTCTATGTGTATACTGTCGATAAGCAACAAGATATCGAAGATATGCTCCATCTCGGTGTCGACGGTATTTTCAGTAATTATCCTTGTTATGCGAAAATGATTTTAGCGCGTTCAATGAATAAATAATCCACACTGTTCTATAATAAAAGAAAATGGCACAGTGAAGAGCCTAAAATGAGTCTATATATGAGTATATATAATCAAATCGAACAATCTTTTTTCTTTACTTTATCTCGCAAGATATTTGGCAACCTCAGTTTCGTCTTTTCTTTTCAGATCCTCACTTTGTTTTGGTTGTACCATGAAATCAATGATAATGACCAAGCATTAAACTGGTTTTGGATAATGGCATTTGGTGCTGTTGCTGGCTTTATTTTCACCTTATTCTATATGCGGTTTTTAATCGTTCGTCCTGTTCGAGCCATGCGAGACACACTTCAACAAATAAACCGTCAAGAGGGTAACCTCAATGCAAAATTACCGCACTTTACCTATGATGAATTTAGAGAGCTGAGCGAGCAATACAATACCTTCACCCATAACTTGAGCCAATTACTTGCCACTACATACGAAAGTGCTCAAACCGCAGCGAGCAGTAATCAAGATGTCACACATTCAATGGAACACACTGCCAAATTTGGTGCCCAACAAATACAGAACAGTGACTCTATTATTGCTGCCAGCGATCAGGTGACCCATAGCCTACAAAGTATTGTTGGAAATACAGATCAGGTTTATCAGGCGAATACTGAAAGTTTAAAATTCGTAAAAACATCGTCAAATTCACTGGCCGCACTAGTCGGTGAAGTAAAGCAAATTACCACGTTACTCGGTAAATTCTCTACAACGGTCTCAGGGTTAAAAGAAAATAGTGAGAACATTCGTAGCATTTTAAAAATGGTTGAAGAGTTTTCAGATCAGACTAATTTATTAGCCCTAAATGCTGCTATTGAAGCAGCGCGTGCCGGCGAAGCTGGACGAGGGTTTGCCGTGGTTGCCGACGAAGTGAGAACATTATCAGTTAAAGTAAATGAAGCGACTCGGCAAATTAGTGACTTCATCAATCAAATGAATACTCTAGTAGGGGAAACAAACCAAGAGTCGGAGCAACTGATCAACCACTCTCAGGGAGCTGAGCAAGCGATCAGTAAAACGTCTCAAGGCTTTACTGATATGAGCCGTGAATTTGAACGGAATCAGGCACAATTAGAAGACATTGTTAGTGCGGTACACCAACTGGAAGCAACACAAAATCGCACTCATCAAACCGTGCAGAAAATTGTTGAGCTAGGCCAACAATCAAAGGCACAAATAGATGATGCAGTCACGCAGTGCCAACAAGCACAATTACGTACTGAAGCCACGCAAAATGAATTAGAACGCTTTGTATAGCATTTGATATCGCGCTAAGCACGCGCTATATCAAATGCGATGACTTCTTTAATTGATGCTTTCTTCGTTGCAAGCATGACTAACCTATCAATACCCAATGCCACCCCAGAACATCGCGGTAGTCCATGTGTTAATGCTGCCAAAAAGCGTTTATCAATATCAACAGGTGTTAACCCCATTTCATTTCTTAATTTATTGTCTTGTTCAAAACGGGCCGTTTGCTCTGTTGCATCCGTCAGTTCATTAAAACCATTCGCCAGTTCCATTCCCTGATAGTAAAGTTCAAAACGCCCGGCGACCCTAGGATCCTTAGTACATAACTGCGCCAACGCAGCTTGCGATGCTGGAAAGTGATACACAAAGCAAGGAGCTATTTGACCTATATTGGGCTCTATCTCCATGCAAAACAGTAGCTGTAATAAAGTATCTAAATTCGTTTCGGTATCAGCTATATCAGCATAACCATACTTTACTGCAATCGATTTCAACTCATCTAAGTTCACCGATAATGGGTCTATACCTATAATATCCATAAACACTTGTTGGTAAGAAATCGACGTACATGGCTGACAATTAAGAATGTGTATCATCAGATCATTGATCTCTGCCATCAAAGCAAACTCGTCGAAGTCTGGGCGATACCACTCCAACATCGTAAACTCAGGATTATGGTGTTTACCCGACTCCTCATTGCGAAATGCTTTGCCTATTTGATAAATAGCTCCACTGCCTGCGGCAAGCAACCGTTTCATAGCAAACTCAGGAGATGTTTGTAAATACAGAGGTAATCCGGTGCTATTTCCCGGCCCAACAAACTCCGTGGTAAAAGTCGCCAAATGAACATCGGTTACGCTGGCAGCACACAAGCTTGGCGTTTCAACCTCCATCACGGATCGTACGTTAAAAAACGCACGAATTTTTCCGAGTATTTTGGCTCGTTCCTGCAGTGTTTGAATTTCACAACTCGGGGCCCACATATTATCAGACATGGTGTTTCCTTTATTTACGTGCATAAAAAATCCCAGCCAAAGCTAGGATTTTTATCATTAATATCGTGTATTACTTAACACGACCTTGATATTCATTAGTACGCGTATCAACTTTAATGACTTCACCAATTTGCACAAACAAAGGCACTCGTACTACGGCACCTGTAGAAAGTGTCGCTGGCTTGCCACCCGTTCCGGCAGTGTCACCTTTTAGACCTGGGTCTGTTTCTGTAATTTCTAGTTCAACAAAATTGGGGGGAGTGACTGCAATTGGGCTGCCATTCCACAATGTAATGGTACATACATCATTTTCTACGAGCCACTTTACATTCTCACCAACGGCTTTTTCATCCGCAGCAATTTGCTCAAATGTGTCGTTGTTCATGAAGTGCCAAAACTCACCATCTGTATATAGATAAGCTAATTCTGTATCCATCACATCAGCACCTTCCACTGAATCACCAGATTTAAAGGTTTTTTCTAATACCTTACCAGAGATCAATTTACGGATCTTAACACGGTTAAACGCCTGACCTTTGCCTGGTTTAACCATTTCATTTTCTAAGATGGCACATGGTTCACCATCTAACATAATTTTTAAGCCGCCCTTGAACTCGTTGGTGCTATAATTCGCCATCGTATCCTCTAACTGTCTTTTTCGAGTAAGTAAACTTGCTAATGATACAAACAAATGAAGTAAATTTGCAGAGCAACTGGCAAAAAGAATTGGCAAATGTGGTCACAAACCCTAAATCACTAGTAAAAATGCTGGGTTTAGAGGCGCATTTTAATGCAAATGACTTGGAAGCTAGGTCCTTATTTCCAGTTCGAGTTCCTTTACCCTTTATCAAAAAGATGCGCTATGGTGATCCTAGTGATCCTCTATTGCTACAAGTGATGCCACTACATAAGGAGTTTTTAACCAAGGCTGGTTTTAATAAAGATCCTTTAGAGGAGCAACAAAGTGCCCAACCAGGATTGTTGCACAAGTATCGCTCTCGTCTTTTACTGATGTTAAAAACGGGTTGCGCTGTAAATTGTCGCTATTGTTTCAGACGGCATTTCCCTTACCAAGAGAATCAGCTCAATAAGCGAACCCTACTCGACTGCATTGATTACCTTAAAGCACACCCTGAAATAAATGAAGTGATTCTCAGTGGTGGTGATCCGCTTATGGCGAAAGATGACACAATTGATTGGCTATTAAATGAGCTGGAACAACTTCCCCAATTAAAACGCATCCGAATTCACAGTCGGTTACCCGTGGTAATACCGAGTCGAATAACATCTCAGCTTTGTACACGCCTCGCTGCTAGCCCCTTAAAAGTGATCTTCGTTAACCATATTAATCACCCGAATGAAATTGACGATGACTTTATCGACGCGATGACAATGCTCAAAGCCGCAAACGTCACTTTATTAAACCAAGCTGTATTACTAAAAGGTATAAATGACTCAAGTGAGATACAAGTCGCATTAAGTGAACGATTATTTGAAGCGCATATTTTACCGTACTATCTACATGTATTAGATAAAGTTGAAGGTGCCAGCCATTTTGATATTGAACAAGCCCATGCGCGAGAGATAATGGCGAGTATGCTTGAAGAATTACCCGGATTTCTAATGCCTAAGCTTGTGAGAGAAATCGGTGGCAAAACAAGTAAGACACCGATTGATTTACAGCTACAGTAACTTCATCGTTTACACATATGTATTAATGTTATTACCTAACGTTGCTGTGGTTGATTTTGCGGGGCTTTGTGCGCTAGCACTTGACCCTGCGGCTTCAATCAAAGCAAGGGCAGCTTTACCATCTGCTTGCTGTTGCTTTTTGGCCATAGAAGCGCTGTAAACTTCGCCACTAGGGCCTGCTCCAGACATCGCAGGAAGGTTATTTCCAGAAATATTCATTGGCATATACCTGACTTTTTAAGTGAATCCACGTAGACTATCGGCCGTTTAAGCAACAACTTTAGGAAAAATATGCACGCTGTTATTGAAAAACTCAATGAAAATTTAAAAGTGGTTTATCGTCAAGCACTTGATGCAGACAAAAAATTAGATGAGTTGCAGCAGCAAGGTCACGGTAAATTTAAAGCTTTATTCACTGAAGAAGCCGGCTTTACTTTTGAAGCGAAGCGATTTAAGCCTTATGTGTTAGATGTTGCCGCCGATGTTGAAGCATTAAGTCATCACGAAGAACTTGATCAACACAAGCTCACCCTTGCGGTCACTAAATTACAGAACTTATTAAAGCTGCTTGCTACGTTTAAATAATCATTGTTAGTCGCTTAATACCGTAAAAGGCCGCTAGGCCTTTTTCATCTTCCTTCCCAGTTACGCAAAACCTTGCTCAAAAGATTCCGTTAACAACTTCAAGTGTTTATTGGTAATCATTAAATATCCATCTACGCTATGTGAGGTATATCAATTTATATTTTCACGGAAGGACTATGCAACGTCGTAAGCATTGGCGCTTCTCTGTACGGATCACGGTCGTCACATTATTTGCCGTGGTCTGTAGCATTGTTGCCGCCCTCACAGTTACACTTCAGTACTACAACAGTATTGCCCAGTTAGAGCAGCAAACCGTTCAGCAGTTTGATCTATTTGCCACGAGCGCAAAGCAAACAATTCATCAAAATGATTTAGCGGCAAGTAGAATGGTTGATATGTTGGCACTCACACCCAATATAGAACGGCTAAATGACTCACAAAAATTACGCCTTCTCGCAGAACTCATCGCTACTAACCCTGCAGTAGAGGGTATCTACTTTGCAAACGACAGTGGAAGCTTTTTCGAGGTCATTAATCTCAAAAATAAAACCCTAAAACAAAGTTATCGGGCCTTAGAAAACGATGCCTGGGTGATCATGCACATTGATGGGCTACGTAGTCCAAATCAGCGTAAACTGTCATTTTTTAATTCCGAATTCGAATTGAGCTCAACACGTATTGAGCCAACAAACTATAACCCCACTAAACGCCCTTGGTATATTAATGCTAAAAACGTAAGTCAGCGAAGCACGCCTTATTTGTTTCAATATACCCAAATACCTGGTGTTACTTACTTTAGAAAGTTGCTCAACCAAAACGGTGTTATTGGCCTTGATATTCCTCTTCATGCTTTAGCTGGTAGCTTAGAGCGCCAAGTCAAAGGGTTTGCTGGTGAAGCCTATTTGATAAAACCACAAGGGGACATCATCGCCACTAATCGATTAAATAATAAAGCGCAAATGACGCCCATGCCCCCGATGCAACTCACTCACCAGCAAAAAGAGATTATCGCACGCCATTCGCCATTAACCCTCTCTAATGAAACGGATTGGTTCCCAGTTGATTATGCCGTTACGGGCGAACCAAACGGCTATGCGGTAGAAGTTATGAGACAAGTTGCTGCATTACTGCAGCTAGATGTTAAATTTATCAACGGTTATAGCTGGCCTGAATTCATTCATCGCTTTAAACAAGGCAATATCCACGCTTTAAACGCCACTTTTGATAATCCAGAAAATCAGCAACTCGGTATAGTGAGTAACCCTTATGGTAATCTAAAATTTGCTTTAATTTGGCCCAACAACGCTATGGATATTACTTCTATTGCACAGCTAGGCGGTAAAACATTGGCAGTTGCTGAAGGTTGGTCTGTTATTCAACCGATTAAAGATGCTTACCCTACCATAGAGATACTTGAAGTTAACACGACCATCGATGTAGTTAACGCAGTGCTAAATGGTCAAGCGGATGTCGGTATTGAAAGTGATATAATCGTACGTAACTTACTCAATGAATATGCGCTTAGCGGCCTCAAGGTCAGTAATGCATTTTCATTTGCTCAGGCAAATGTGAAATCTTCCATTCACTTACTACTTTCACACAACAAAGCAGAATTGATGCCACTCATTAATTTAGCGATTGCTCATCTCAGTCCTGACTATTTAGCTCGACTCGATGAAAAGTGGCTTAATGAAGAAGCGAATAGTCATGAAATTGGTCGAATTGTACCTTACTTATCTTATATCAATACGATGCAAAGCACGCAATTTGGCGCATTGCACCACTTTATCCATCAAGGTAAGAAGAAATTAATCTATGTTGATATGCTTAAAAGTGCGATGTCATCAGAGCAATTGATTGTTTTTGTTATCGATCAACAAACTTTATTTGCACCAGTCTATCATAGTGTCACCACCAGCAGCCTCATTACTCTGCTCGTTGTTACTATGTTATTACCACTGACTTGGTTGTGTGCATCGCCCATTGTTAAACCCATTACTGAGTTACTTGAAATGACTCACTTTATTCGAGCTCATGACTATTCTCAGGTTAAAGTGATCCCCAGTAAAGTCATCGAAGTAACGAGACTCTCATTGGCAATGAAGCGTATGGCTGATGAACTCAAACGTCATGAATACGCGCAGCGTAATTTAATTGATTCTATCATTAAGTTGATAGCGCAAGCTATTGACGAAAAATCACGATATACCGCTGGACATTGTAAACGAGTGCCTGAATTAGGTGAAATGTTGGCCCAAGCTGCGTGTGATAGCCATGCTAAACCCTTTAAGCACTTCTCTTTTAATAATGCGCAACAATGGAGAGAATTTAAAACTGCAGCTTGGCTACATGACTGTGGAAAAATAACCACGCCTGAGCATATCGTAGATAAAGGATCAAAACTTGAATGTATTTATAATCGTATTCATGAAATTAGAATGCGCTTTGAGGTGCTATATCGCGATGCAGAAATAAAATACCTTACCTTATCAGCAAAAGACCCTGAACATTCCATTAACTATGCACACCAAAAAGCACAAACACAACAACAGCTATTTGACGACTTCGCTTTTATCGCGAACGCCAATATTGGCAGTGAGTTTATGTGTGACGCTGACAAGGCAAAAATACACACATTGGCCGCACAAACTTGGGTGCGTCATTTTGATGATAGTCTGGGTCTAGCACCATTAGAAGCGCTTCGCTATCAACGTTCCCCCCCCTCAGAACTCCCTGCGGTAGAGTCATTATTAGCAAATAAGAACATACATATCGTCGAACGACTTGAACCTTATCAGTGTGCTGAACATTTTAATATTAAAATGTCGGTTCCTGATAACCTGGCCAATAGAGGGGAAATATATAATCTGTGTATATCTCGGGGTACACTAACTGCTGAAGATAGGTTTAAAATCAATGAACATATTATAAGCACCATAAAAATACTCGATAGCGTACCGTTTCCTCCTGAATTGGCCAATGTGCCACGTATCGCTTCAACGCATCATGAAACAATGCGAGGCGATGGTTACCCTAGGCAACTGTCCGCAGAGGATCTCTCTATACCCGAGCGAATCTTAGCCTTAGCTGACATCTTTGAAGCACTAACAGCGGCGGATAGACCATACAAAAAAGCCAAGCCTCTAAGCGTGGCACTGAAAATACTGCATACCATGGCTATCCAGCGACATATTGATATTGATGTATTTGAGTTGTTTATTACCAGTGGCGTGTATCTAGATTACGCACGTCAATTCTTACCGCCAGAACAAATTGACGATGTCGACATTAATGCACTACTGACGATTAACGAGCACGACCAAAAAAGCGCTCGCTTCAATTAGCCCCACAAAATGCAAAAGTGATAGAGACTCAGCTCTATCACTTTCAAAAAACACGTGTACATATCAGGATTGTTGGATATATGATTCAATATCCTCTTTAAACCATTCTGTTATTAATCGTTTATCAAAGTACAATACTTCGTCTCGACCAATACGAACTCTGTCCATAAAACCCATATCTTTAATCACTTTGGATTCAGCTTGAGTAAGCACCTCACCCGCTTTATTGGTTAACTTGTAAGTTAACTTCATACGAGGAAAATGAATCGACTTTATAACCCGGATATCATGCATGTTAAAACGTACATCGCCTGCAAGGTCGATATCTTCAAATGTCATATTTAATTTATACCCTTGCGGTAAGCGCGTGACGAGCTTATTTACATGCTTATCTAGTTGCCTTTGCACACGTTTATGGAATGCCCCTTTTGTTTCATTTGCCGGTCTGACATCTCTATAGTCATTGAAATCTAACCACTTTATTGACACTTCACCCGCACTTACAAAAAGTGGAAAACAAGTCATTAATATCACTAAACATAGTTTGTTCATCTCTTTCTCCTATTAAGCTAACACAGTCAGTTTGCCCAAATTTTACTGAACGAAAACTTAACTTTTTGTGCTTTTACTTAGCTTTACTTGCGTTTACATTTTCATCGTATGTGTAAACGCAAATATTACCCTACCATAAAATAGACAGCGTAAAGTTTAAAAAGTATTCACACGTCACACATTTAAATATTTCAATAAATTGCCGCCTGTATTAGGGGCTGTAGATCTTTGCTGTTCTATTTTTGTTCTCTTTGAGCATGCTTTTATCGCGGCGCTTAATATGTGGCCTAGTAATCTAAGCGAATATTAAGCAACAAAGAGAAAGGGGTGCTCAAAAGAACCGGTAGGCAGCGCTTGATTGGCTTTTCTACTATGTTATCGGCTGACTCACATGGAATAACCATGCTACGCAGCCTCTGTCTTGTATAAAATCCAATCAAACTGCTGCAAAAATGAACCTGAAAGATCAACAGCCCCGAGTGAATGACAGAGCATCAACTAAATCTAGCGCACAACAACATGCAACTAAATGACGAAACCACACTAAATAACTAATACCTTTTTTTAATAAGAGTAATTACAATAAGTTAAATATAAAGTATGAGCACTGATACAGAAAAAATGAGCGCTTTGCGCTCATTCTTTTATTAAAATTACATCAAGAATGCAATCACTACCCCGGCTTATGAGGTAGCCTGAAAAACAGTGCGTACAATACGGGGATAACACCAAGCGTCAATAGTGTTGAAAACAATAGCCCCCCCATAATACTCAATGCCATCGGCTCCCACATTTCCCCTCCACCTAAATAAAGAGGAACCAGACCTAATACCGTTGTGGCAGTCGTCAATAGAATAGGCCTCATACGCGCCTGTGCTGCATTAACGATGGCCTCTATGGGTGAATCTGGTAACTCATCCAATTCAATCTTAATCCGCTCTAACAACACAATCGCATTATTAATAACGATACCAGCGAGAGAAATAACCCCTAACAATGTCATAAAGCCAAAGAAAGATTGGCCAATCAACAACCCTGCAACAACACCTATGAACCCAAGTGGTATGGTGGCTAACACCATTGCCGATTTGCGAAGTGAATTAAATTGACCGATTAGCAATATAACAATAATTAGAACTGCAATTGGTAGCTTATCTGCGATGGATTGATTTGCTTTCCCCGATGACTCAGCTTCACCACCTAGCGCATAATCATAGCCAAACGGCCACTGTTGCTTTTGCTCATCTAGCCAAGGAGTAATTGCAGCAAACCCTTCGCTTGCCGTGATCCCTTCAACTTGTGCACCTACGACCACTGACTTTAATCTATCACGGCGGAATATCTGCGCGTTTTCCCATACCACATGAATATCGGCAACTTGCTTAAGCGGAACCGAGTTTCCAGATGATTGTGAATAAACAACCATCGCCTCAAGTTTGCTAATATCTTGTCTATCTGCTGCAATTGAGCGCAAAGTAACGGGAATGATATCATCCCCTTCTCGATACTGCGTTAGCTCTAAACCACTTAAGCCGGTTTGCAGTGATGTCGCAATATCTTTACTTGATACACCCGCTCTGCGTGCTCTTGTTTGATTAATATCAATCTGTAGTTTTTTTATCGGCATCCCCCAGTCATCGCTAATTGACTTCAAACCAGGTGTTTGTCGCATTTTATCTTTTAACTGGGCAACAATTTGCATTACTTCCGCGGTATCACTACCAGACACTCTAAATTCAACAGGGTTTGCGATAGGCGCGCCATTTTCAATTTTCCGCTGCTTCAGTAATAAATCAGGGTGACGTGCTAGCGCATAGCCTTCAATGTTCGCCATCATTTCATCGATGATTTTATAAGAAGTCACTGACACTATCATCAGAGCGTAATTTGAACTTGTTGACTCTGGTGTGTGTGTTAACAAAAAGCGAGGACCACCATTACCGATATAACTTACCCATTTAGTGACACCTACTGGTTGCTTTTCATTCACTTGCAGTTGCGATTGTAAATAACCTTCCATATCAGAAACCAATGCTTCAGTCGTCTGCAACCGTGTACCTACAGGCAATTCCAGCTCAACTTTGAAGTAAGCGCGATCTGAGGGAGGGAAAAAAACATTTGGAATTAACTTCAACCCTTGAATGGCCAACAATAGCATGCCAATGCAAACGGCAACTGTTAGCCACCTAAACTTCAGTAGCGTATATAGAATACGCCTGTAACTACTATAAATCCCCCCCGCATATGGGTTAACATCTTGTTTAATATTCACTTTGGTAAAATAGACACACAGCATCGGGATCATCGTCATCGCCAATAACCAAGAGCACAGTAAAGTGATCGTCACAACTTTAAAGAGTGAGGCTGTATATTCACCCGTTGATGATTCAGCAAGAAAGATTGGCAAGAATGCCGCACCGGTAGTCAGTGAAGAGACCAACAAAGGGACTTTTAATTCGTTGGCAGAATCCACAGCAGCATCTATGGCTCGCTTGCCTTTTTCCATTTGAACCATGATATTTTCTGACATAACAATGCCATTATCTACCAACATTCCCAGCGCGATGATCAATGCAGCCAACGATATTTGATCAATCGAGATATCGAAGAACGACATCACTAATATGCCAAATACCATACTCATGGGGATCAAGCTAGCAACAATCAAACCAGTACGAAAACCTAAGCTAAACAACATAACTAAGGTCACAACTAAAATAGCTTGAAATAGGTTAGAGACAAAATCATTGACTTTTTGTTCCACTTCTTGTGGCAGGAAAGACAACAGCTTAAACTCAACACCTATTGGGTAAACCCCCTCTAAATAGCGTATACTTTCAAGAACTTGTTCACCTAACGCTAGATTGTTTCCACCTGCCCGCATTGAGATAGCCAATGTGAGTCCAGAGTCTGTTCCTACCCGTACTTTGCTTTTCGCCGGATCAACGTAATCTCGGTACACCTTAGCGATATCAGCCAAAGAAATAACTTGATCACTGCCTGGAATATTTATAATCGTTTGTGCGATATCTTCTATGGACTCAAAATTACCACTTGGTTCAAGGGCTAACGTTTCATCATCAATATACAATGACCCACCTGGATTAACGATATTTCTCGCCGACAATTGGTCTTTTAACTGATTTGCCGATAACCCAAGGGCCGCCAATCTAGTATTTTCAAACTCTATAAATACACGTTGCTCTTGCGTACCGTAAATATCAACCTTTGCCGCCTCTGGTAGGCGTAAAAAAGCATCTCTGACTTGCTCAGCTACTTCCTCCATTTCTCGATAACTGTATCCTTCGGCCGTTAAACCTATCACGATGCCAAAGACGTCCCCAAACTCATCATTTACGATAGGAGTTTGCGCTCCATTGGGTAAATCTCCTTCAATACTTTGAATTTTTCGTCGTAGGTTATCCCAAATAGGCCGCATATCCTTGTAGCTTTCTTTGATATTCACACTAACAATTGACACACCCGTTTTTGAAGTACTGGTAATAAAGTCTAACTCGGGGATTTGTTGCGCCACCTTTTCAATTTGATCAGTGACCAGCTCTTCAACACGCTGTGGACTCGCACCAGGAAATTGCGTAACCACTTGTGCAGTACGAATGATAAAACCAGGGTCATAATCTTTTGGCATGTTATTAAAAGCCGATAAGCCAAATAGTAACAATGCGGCAAAAATAACCCACGCAGTTCGGTTATTCTCTAATGCTAAACGCGTTATATTCACTATACACCCTCACTGAATTTTACAATTTGCCCTTGCGTTACTTTACTCATACCTGCAGTAACTACATGCACACCTTCCGTCAAACCGGAAATTACCGTAAATCCAAATGGTGTAATATCACCAACATTTATAGGTGTTTTAACTACTTTTCCTTTACCTTGCTCAACACTTGTTACTGTCCAAACAAAGTTACCGCTGCTATCTTTTAATACCGTTTTAATTGGCACATAAATTTTATTTTTCTGACCTTTTCGTACACTGGCCATGACTCGAGCTGTCATGCCTGGGAGCACGTTATAGCCTGCTGGAGGAAGCATACTCAATGTCACCTCATAGGTTTTAGTCACATCATCGGCTTGTGTACTTACTTCAACAAAACTCAACGGAAACTGTTTCCCAGGTATCGCAGCAAACTCAGCAAATATTTGTGCTGGCGTTTCTTTTGATACTCTCACCATCATACTTTCTGGCACATTAATTTTTAGGTTAATACGCTCAATATCCTGTAACGTTGCGATTGTTTGCTTCGCCTGGACCTCTTCAAATTTTTCTATATGTGTTCGTGCCACCACCCCACTAAACGAGGCATGCAACATCGTATAGTCCAAATTATTATTCGCTGTTGCCAGCTTACTTTTTGCACTGGCAAACTGTGCTTTTAGCTGATCATAATCCGCTTGAGAAATAGTACCCGAAGTTATGAGTTGCTTTGCCCGCCCAAAATCAGCTTCAGCTTTATCAAATGCTGCTTGAGCTTCATCTAAGGCTAATTTATAGTTGGTATCGTCCAACTGAGCAATCACGTCGCCTTTTTGAACCTCCTCACCTTGTTTGAACAATAAAGAGATAACTTCTCCCGCGACTTTAAAAGATAAGTCAGCCGTATTTGCCGCATCCACCACTGCTGGAAACTCTTGCAGAGGACCATCATGATGAACAGCCACAGTCATCACTCGCACAGGTCTAAGTACCGGTTCGTCACTCTGTTGAGTCACTTGCTCACTGCATGCGCTAACCATCGCTAATAAAATGCCGGAAAACAACACGTGTTTAGTTCGTTTATAATTCATATTGGGCTCCTAGTTTTGCGCCATTTTATTTTTTGTCATACTGCTAACAAAGTTGTTAACCCAAATATCCAATACAGCTTTCACCGCTTGGACATTTTCTTCGCCATTCGCTTTAATGACCGCTTCAAGTTGCTTGCTGGCCGTCATCATAAATACAGGTTCAATTTGCTCAGCAATATAGAAAGCTGACTCTAAAGATACTGAAGTAACCACTTCGGTTTGCTCTGTCGCAGCTAAGTACGCGCTTTTACCAGCGTTGTAAACAAGCTTAACGGGAACAAAATCTCGCACATCTAACGATGTTTCTTGAAAATCAATATTCGTAAAGGCACCTTTTACAACCAATGTATTCTCGCTAAGTACCGACGGTTTAACGGTAACGACTTGGTAATATGGTGACAGCTTCTTTTGCAACTGAGATTGCATATAATGACTTAACTTAATTATATGAGATTGATTAATCGATAAAAATTCTGCGTTATCATTCGCGTTTAGCCACACTTCAAACTTCGGCAAGTAGATGGTTTTGATTTGCTGCATTCGCGCTTTATTCAGTTGAGGCGAACGGTACATTAACACATCAGGGTATTCTTCATTTGGTTTAAGTAATTGATAATCTTCTAAGAATCCCGTTTGTGTGTGTTGCACTGAACTACATGCACTAACCAACAAGCCAAAAAGAATGATACATATCATACGAATGAGAGGCATATAAAAGCTCCATTTAGAACACTTAATAACAATTGCACTATAAAAACATCAATTAGCTTATCCATACATGACGTAAATGTACGTATTTGCAAATAAATGTAACCTAGTCGATTAAATTGTAAGTATAGAGATAAGGTAGAAAAAAAGAGACGAGAAGTCTATGAGTATATTTAGTATGGGTTGAGTATGTACTGCAAATTGATCCCCAGTGTGATCGTGTGTTTACCTTCGAGTATTACCACTTTTATTACCAAAAAGCAGCTCTATTGAGCTGCCCAAACCTTAGTAAATGAATTAACAGATACCTGTAATATTACACACTTGATCAGGCCCTGGTGCCGAAAAGCAATCAGCTGAACAAGCTTGTGATTCAACTGGACAGCGATAAGATTGGTAACTGCTACCACCGGCTATATTCGGTGTCATATGATCTGCAATTGCAGTGCTATCTTTGGTCAAGGTTTTTAATTGCGTTTTTTTTAGTTTGATATTCATTTGTTATTCCTTTTATTTTTCCTTGGATATAAATATTTTCATATCCCCCAATTCAAAATTACAGATAAAAGGAACAAAAAACAACAAAAAATATACAACTAGTACAAATAAACACCTAGCCGTCACATCCTCTATCAGCTAGCCACTTATCATACCCCTCTTTTTTATTATCAATACCCTAACATCGCAACCAAACTGATCATATCGATATGAATTGTATTATCCCGTTTCTTTCCAGTTTGCTTTAACCTGCAATGATAATTTATTAATGGTAACCTTTTGAATATAGAGTGTGGGACTACACCCCCTTAATATTCAGAATGTTAGATTACTTTTAAATGATACGTAATGGTGTCGTACCGACAAACTTAATCGTATTGCGTCAAACGCTTAGTGTTAGCATGACACCATACCAACAAATAAAATTGCATTAATATCAAACCGTTGCAATCTTTAACTTGGTAGTAATTGCAAGTATGCTAAAGTGATTTTTCGTTAAATGTACATTTTAATTATTCATTTTCTTTCTTAATAGAGGCTATATGGCAGAGCAATATTGGATTGGTGACTTCTTTATTGACGTTTCTAGAAATCAAATTACCAAAAGTATGCAACCTCAAGTCATTGCACCCAAAGCATTAGCTGTTTTGACCTACTTAGCTGAGAATCAAGGCCAAGTTGTCAGCCATGACGCACTATTAAGCGCTGTTTGGCAAGATACCATTGTATCCACTAACACACTCCAAAGAAGTATCGCACAATTGAGAAAAGCATTAGGGGATGATGGTAAAGGTCAGGCTTATATTAAAACCCATGCCAAACAAGGATACAGTTTAGAATGTGAAGTAAAGTGGCATAAAGATGCTCAACCCACAACATGGCAGGTAAGTAACCCAAACCCCATACAAGACAATCACACTGATACCGCATTAGTGAATAAATCGCCCATTACTGATGTCGAGTGCATGCACACAGTACATGACGAACCAAGTGAACATAGTCATGATCCACACCCTTTATCACGCTTGAAGCGCATTTCTCTACCACTTATGCTTTGCATCATCATGCTCATGACTATCGGATACTTCTCGTATACTGCTCAGCAACGCCCAACACTCTCTTTTTCTGAGCTGCGCGCATTAACCGCCACCGACAATAAAGAAAGCGCAGGTATTTATTCACCGGATGGCCAATACATTGTTTTTCATCGTTATTCACAAGCCTACTGCGTTAACAATATTTGGGCTAAAAATATCGAAACACAACAAGAGTTTCGGTTAACCAAAAACTTAGATACATTTGGTAGCCATAGTTTTTCCCATGATGGTAAAACATTGGCTTTTATTCAAAAAATTGACTGCAGCAAACCTATCACTCAAAAAAAATGCTATAAGCTTATGAGTTTGGATTTTCACGAAGCCATTAAGTCTGCTCAATCGCCCCGTCAAATGATGGAATGCAATAACTCAGAAATAAGAACGCCAAGATGGCTAAATAATAATGCCATCGCCTTATTACAAAAAACGTCAGATCGTTGGAAGTTAATTAACTATTCCGTCAGTGACAATACCACTGAAGTTATCTATGAACTCACAAGTGGAAACATAATCTATTATGATTACTCTGTAGCTGACGACCTCTTTGCAGTCACCACGGTGCATGAGGATGGTCATTACTATATAAAAATCTTAGCCACTGATGGACACCTTATTTCCAGTCATCGCATTAAAAAGCCACCTGGAATAAAAAGCTTTAGATTTATTACCCCAAACTTCTCCCCGCTTAAAGAACAACTCGTTTTTAGTACGGGTAAGCAATTGTTTACCTTGAGCTATGATGGTGAAGTACGTCAAGTAAGCTTACCTTTGGATGAACCGATGGGCACGCCCATATTCCATCCGAATGGGGAGCGTATGTTAGTCATTAAAGGATACTACGACAGTGATATCGCCACAAAATCACTGTCTCCAATAGCACAAGAAAACGACCCGTCCATTATTGAACGCTCCAACGTCGGAGAAGCAAATGCTGTGCAACAGCCTCATGGTGAATTGATAGCCTACCGTTCTGAACGCTCTGGTGAAGATCAAATTTGGGTAACTGATGGCAACCACTCAAGACAACTCAGTCGGTTCCCTATGGACACCTATATTTATGGTATTGATTGGTCAGCCGATGGCCAGAGCCTGTTGGTTAATGCCAATAATACCTTAGTAAAAGTCGAGCTTAATTCAGAACATCACCCTTATGTCTTCCCTTTTCAAGTACGACAGCTTTTTCAGTGGGACAGCGATGCGCATAAGGCTTTAGCGCTCGTAAGAGTAAAAGGTATCATAGAGTTTGCAGAGCTTAATTTAACCGACTCGACAATGCGGATCCTCACCGATAAACCTGTTTATTGGGCTGTAAAGAGTGACAATGGTACCCTTGTCTATCTAGACCATATGGAGCGATTTTGGCGTTCCGGACCTATTGAAGATACAACCATTGACGCCCTGAATAATCAAGGTAGCGATACTTATCGCTTTGTAATACAAAACAATACGCTTTATGGCGTTAACGATGACCTACAATTGTGGTCGTACTCGCTTGCAGAAAACCAGTTTAAACACATTGGAGAATTACCTAAAACCTTAGATTATTTAACCGATATCAATCAAACCCAGCTTTTTATGACTTTGAGAATTTCAGCAAAAAAAGAAGTGGCTGAACTTCTTTTAAAATAATGGAGCCGTCGTATAAGGCGATACGCTTGAATGTAAAAAAGCCCAAGCAAAAGCTTAGGCTCTTTTATATGTAGTAATACGTAAAATAACTGACTAAAAGACAACTGTCTCTGAGCCTATTCACGATAAACTTACCAGTTTATCTCTACATAATATGATTCATTTGATAACCAGATGCTTACCCGCTCTACATTGGCCGCAAATAAAGTCAGGGCTTGTTTCAATTTTTTTTCTTCAACCTCATGACTATTAAATACCACACTCACACTTGAAAGTTCTTGCTCACTACTCACTTTCATCGCGTTTGAGATACGGTTAGTAATTTCATCAATCTGCATATCACATTCTCATCAGTAAACTGTACTTTATAATTGCTGCCCTCAAGAACCCATTATAGGCACAATTCAAGTCCAGCGACACTAAGTTACTAAGTTACTAAGTTCATTACTACCGATTTTTTCATTTTTAGCAATAAAGTTAATATTTTACCTTTTTGGGATAGCGCTTCCAAAGCCATCATTCTTATTTTCTGAATGTATTTTCTCGCCTGCATCATGGTGCTTTTTTAATCGATGTGTACTTAAAAATACGCATGAGGCCCATGTCCTTCATTTTCTATTTTTCTTTTTTTACCCTATTCACCCAGTCTTTCATTTTGTTTGTTCATTATTTAATGGCCTTTTCTAAGCTGCAAATCAAGGTGCCACAAAATACTAAAACTGGCCATAAGTAGGTGACGCTTTAGCTAATTAAGATACAGCCAAACATATCGCGAAATGACTGTTGCCTATTAGTTGGCGGTTTATTATTTTACTAAACTGCTCGCATATTTCATCATCTAAGTCATTCAATAAACAGCGTCCTCCCCATTAACTCCAAAGTTCAAGCTCTCTCTATTTGCTAGCTTTTAATGATGAACAATGCTGTTTTCGAAACTCCCTCGGGCTCAACCCCACCTCTTGTTTAAATGCTTTATAAAAGGAAGACCTAGCATTAAATCCAACTTCAAGTGCCACTTCCAAGATGGTACTTTTATTTTCTAAAATTTTAGGCTTAGCTGCTTCAATACGCCATTGATTAATAAAATCAAAAAAGTTTGTTGATAACGTTTCATTGAGTGTTTGAGAAATGTAATTTGGTGAAATGGTAAGATGCCGTGATAGTTTCTGTAACGATAATGTCGAATCTAAATATAGCGCTTCGGTTTTCATTACATCATTCATTTTGACAGCAATTCGATTAGCCTGCTCAACACTCAGCGCTGAACGTTGATACTTTTTATTTTCTCTCTCTGCTAACGCTATCTTATTAACCTTTATTGCTTCAACGCGTTCGTTACACTCTAGCCTATCTTCACCTTGACACAATTCGCGATCACTCTCTTCCTCATATTCCAGTAAGCCAGATTTTTGCTGCAAACCATAATGAGCCGCGCTCCAAATTAATAGCAATGACAACACAGCCTCAGCTCTAACATTAAATAGCAAGCTATTCATTACATTAGAATAAAAGGCAGTCGACAGGATCAAAAGCCAAATACTCCCCGCTATGAAAAGCAGCCAATTTAACTCTTTTCCCTCATGATTTGAAAAAGTATCTTTTAATCTCTTTTTATAAAGAATTAAACGGCGCACAATAAGGTAAGTAGTATAAATACATTGCCCGAGCCAAAGCACCATAATGACTAATAAGCTAATACTAACAACAATCCCGATAGGGGTTGTCGCATCCAGATCATCAATAAATAGTGCCGTATGTTCCTCCTTTGATAGAAACAACATCATCACGCTCGCTAACAATCCAGGTAAAAGCAATGCAAAGTGGCGGCTATGACCTCGGTTTGGCTTCCACCGCTGGTGCGAAGTTATTCCTTCAACATAAAGCCATAAACACGGACATAACAACAACAAAGTAGGAAACGCCAATGCACTAAAAACCTGATACTCTTCCAAAAATTGAATACGTACAATCGGCACCATGGCTAAAACACCACATGCTAATAGAAGCAATGCGAGTGGTAAATTTACAGGTAAATGCTTCACCTTCCCAAGTAATACTGGAACGCTTAACAACACCTGCCCAACCATTACTAAAGTCAATACCAGTATTACTGGATCAATCAAACCTTACGCCCTACTAAAATAGCAATAAAAACAAAGCACTGATTATATTTATTTTAATTAAAATAAACATAAAAATGTCCACGCTTGCAGTCAAAGATGACAATAAAAGTTAAAAGCTATACCAAGGCAACCTTCAGCGAACATGACAATCTCAAACATTATATATGAGCAGCCTTAATGATGCTCAATCAGTGCACACCACTTTTGCAGTTTATTTAGTCGCTTACTTAGATTAGTGATTAGTGATTAGTGCTTAATAACAATTAAAAAAGGGAGTTGTAAGTGTAGACTGGGCAATAAAAAACCCGAATATTACTATTCGGGCTTTTTATTACATGATTTGAACTACAGATATTTGGGTTAAAACCCGCTTACATCATGCCGCCCATTCCACCCATGCCGCCCATGCCGCCCATATCTGGTGCTGCTGGTGCTGCTTCTTGTGGAATTTCCGCAACCATTGCTTCAGTGGTGATCATAAGACCCGCAATCGATGCTGCAAATTGTAGTGCAGAGCGTGTTACTTTAGTTGGGTCAAGAATACCCATCGCAATCATATCACTGTATTCACCGTTTGCAGCGTTGTAACCATAGTTACCTTCACCACCTTTTACGTTGTTAACAACAACAGAGGCTTCGTCACCCGCATTTGATACGATTTGACGAAGTGGTGCTTCCATCGCACGAAGTGCTACTTTAATACCGTGGTTTTGGTCTTCGTTGTCACCTAGTAGTTCTGTAAGCTTGTTCGCTACACGTACTAGCGCAACACCACCACCAGGTACCACACCTTCTTCAACCGCTGCACGTGTTGCATGTAATGCATCTTCTACGCGGTCTTTTTTCTCTTTCATTTCAACTTCAGTCGCTGCACCAACTTTAATCACTGCAACACCGCCAGCAAGTTTCGCCATGCGCTCTTGCAGCTTTTCTTTGTCGTAGTCTGACGTTGCTTCTTCAATTTGTGCTTTAATTTGTGAAACTCGACCGTCGATACCGTCTTGCTCACCCGCACCATCAATGATGGTTGTGTCATCTTTGGTGATCACAACGCGCTTAGCAGTACCTAAGTCTTCAATCGTTGATTTCTCAAGTTCTAGACCAATCTCTTCAGAGATAACAGTACCACCAGTTAGAGTTGCGATATCTTGTAGCATTGCTTTACGACGGTCACCAAAGCCTGGTGCTTTAACCGCAGCAACTTTAACGATACCACGCATGTTATTTACAACGAGCGTTGCCAGTGCTTCACCTTCAAGGTCTTCAGCAATAATAAGTAATGGCTTACTTGTTTTAGCAACCGCTTCTAAAGTAGGAAGTAATTCACGAATGTTCGAAACTTTCTTATCTACTAAAAGAATCAGTGGGCTATCTAGCTCAACAGCGCCTTTTTCTGCGTTATTAATGAAGTAAGGAGAAAGATAACCACGGTCGAACTGCATACCTTCAACAACATCTAGTTCATTTTCTAGAGATTGACCTTCTTCTACTGTGATAACGCCAGACTCACGGCCTACACGCTCCATTGCATTGGCAATGATTTCACCAATTTCTTTATCTGAGTTTGCAGAGATAGTACCTACCTGCGCAATGGCTTTTGTATCTGCACATGGCACTGACAATGTTTTAAGCTCAGCAACCGCAGCAATAACTGCTTTGTCGATACCGCGCTTAAGGTCCATTGGGTTCATACCCGCAGCAACGGCTTTTAAACCTTCGTTTACGATAGACTGTGCTAATACTGTTGCTGTTGTTGTGCCGTCACCCGCTGCATCATTTGCTTTAGATGCAACTTCTTTTACCATTTGTGCACCCATGTTCTCAAACTTGTCTTCAAGTTCGATCTCTTTTGCAACAGATACACCATCTTTGGTGATCACTGGTGCGCCAAATGACTTGTCTAAAATAACGTTACGGCCTTTAGGACCTAAAGTTACACGTACTGCGTTCGCTAGCGTGTTTACACCCGCAAGCATCTTTGTGCGTGCGTCGTTTGCAAAGAATACTTCTTTTGCTGCCATGATTAAATTCCTCTAAATTTGAATGCTTTGAAAGTTGAAAAGTAGGGTTAGCCTACAATGCCTAAAATGTTGTCTTCACGCATGATCAGGTACTCTTGACCTTCGATCTTTTCAGTTTTTTCAACGTAAGAACCAAACAGTACTGTGTCGCCTGTTTTTACTTCTAGTGCTCTTACTTCGCCATTGTCTAAAACACGGCCGTTACCTACAGCAACCACTTCACCGCGCGTTGATTTTTCTGCAGCAGAGCCAGTTAATACAATACCACCAGCAGATTTTGTTTCTTCTTCAAGACGCTTGATGATTACACGGTCATGTAAAGGACGAATATTCATAAAATTTGTTCTCCTAACAGTTTCTGCACATAACAGAAAAAAAGTTCATTTTCAGTTGCCATCATTAATGGGGATGGCATTTTTAAAATCCAAGTAAAAATTGTAATTTTTTTAATCTTTTCGCTGATACTCGCCTTCAATTGTGCTTGATTGCTCTTGCACACCTTCCGTTTTATCAAACGATGATTGTGGTTGCTCAAATGGACTTTGTTGCGCATGATGCGAAAAGCCACCTTGCTGAGCAGACATTTTTGCATGCATTTGCGCACCAATTTGTTTCACCAGTGCATTCGCTAAGTGCACTCGAATAGCGGGCGTTAACAACATAAAACCGATTACATCAGTCATAATCCCCGGCGTCATCAACAATACGCCAGCAATGATCACACATAAGCCACTGAATAACTCACTTGCAGGCATTTGCCCTTGCGCCATTTGCCCTTGCACATTTGAGAATGCACTGAGACCTTGTTTTTTTACCAACTTGGCACCCAATACCGCAGTCAATACCACCAATGCAATGGTTGCGACGCCACCAATAACATCACTAACTTGAATCAACAACGCAATCTCTACAATGGGAACAACAATAAACAGCACAAATAAAATTCGAAACATACTTTCTCCTAATTCCTATGAAAGATAAATATGGGTGGCAAGGTCTCATTTCAAGCCAGCGCAATCTGCTTGGGAATTTTGAGTCTATCCGCTACTATGAGGCTGATTCAAACGACCCAAATATAATGTCTCTATGATGCCATATTTATGAGTATGATTTAACTCACTGTGTCTATCATATCCACATTCATATGCAGGCTTAATAAATAATTGATTTCATTCAATGTAAAAGGGAACATTTCTTTCACATTGAGGTCTGCCATAGATATGGCAAAAGTTAAGTAACACGCAATATAACATCTGTGTTGTTACTCACACACAATCAGATAACATCACACCTTAATGCCAAGCATTCGCAATGTGCATAAGTCGTTACTGATATAGATGAGGTACTCAATAAATGAGATTGTTGGTTTTTCTTTTTTCTTTACTGTGGTTACTGCCAGTACATGCATCAAATACTGTCTTGGATAGCTTACTTGCACCTAAGCAAGATACGTTTTTACCCGTTGATGAAGCGTTCAAGTTTGACTTTGATCAACAAGGCAACATCCTATTTATTGGCTGGGAAATTGAACCTGGTTACTACATTTATCAAAAAAAGATTGAAATTATTGCCAAAGAGGCGTCTATTTCAGTGCCTGAGCTCGCACCAGGTCAAGAGATTGAAGATGAATTTTTTGGCAGAACGCAAGTGTATTTTGATTCATTCTCAGTGGTATCTAAACTTAGTGCCATACAAGACAATGCTGTTGTTAAAATTCGCTATCAAGGCTGCGCCGAGGCTGGCTTATGCTACCCACCAGAAGTCATCACAGTGCCACTTACACCGCTATTGACTGAATCAGATGCAAACACCACGAACACAACCCAGGAAGCGCCACTCAAGGATGCCAACACTCTCACCAGTAGCGATGATTTATCGTTTACGGAGCAACTCGCCCAGCAAAGCTTTTTAACTAATTTGGCGATCTTTTTTGTGGTTGGTGTTGGTTTGGCATTTACACCTTGCGTTTTTCCTATGTTTCCCATTTTGTCGAGCTTAATTGCAGGACAACAAGGGCTATCAACTAAAAAGGCATTTCGATTATCATTTGTTTATATCCAAGGTATGGCTGTCACCTATGCCGCTTTGGGTTTAGTGGTTGCCGCGCTAGGTGGTCAAGTGCAGGGTTATATACAACACCCCGCCGTGTTAATTAGTTTCAGCTTATTGTTCGTATTATTAGCCATGTCGATGTTTGGTTGGTACGAAATTAAACTACCCAGCGGTATGATGAATAGACTGACCTCTGTCAGTAACAAACAACAAGGCGGGAGCTATTTAGGTGTATTTTCTATGGGTGTATTATCTGGTTTAATCGCCTCACCTTGCACAACGGCGCCTTTGTCCGCAGCATTACTCTATGTTGCACAAAGTGGTGACTATGTTGTTGGCGGTGTAACCTTATATGTTCTCAGCCTAGGTATGGGGCTGCCCTTACTATTACTCGGTACATCAGGCGGTAAACTATTACCAAAAGCTGGCGGCTGGATGGAGCAAGTCAAAACCCTATTCGGATTTGTCATGTTAGTGGTGCCATTGATCTTGCTTGAGCGTATTTTAGCGTTTGACACTATTTTACTCATGGCTGCGGGCTTAATGACCGCAACAGCGCTGTATTTACATTATTGGCAAAGCACGCAAACCGCGGGCAAGCTCAAAACACTTCTTTGGGCACTCGCAAGTGGCTTACTATTAACAAGTGTATTAACAGCCAAGCACGTTGTGCTTCCGAGTCAAAATGCGTCAGTACAATCCACTGAAGTAGCCGACAAAAAAGGATTTACCCTACTCGCTGATTTGGCAGCGCTTAAAGTTGCCACCAAAGAAGCAAACGATAACGGCCAAATTGCGATGGTCGACTTGTATGCTGACTGGTGCGTAGCCTGTAAAGAATTTGAAAAATACAGTTTCCCTGCAGATAACGTCCAAGCTGAGTTTAAACATTTCTCGCTATTGAAACTTGATCTCACCGACACAAATGATACCAGCATTGAGATCATGGAAGAGTATACGGTGTTCGGATTACCCAGCATTTTATTTTTCGACAAAGATGGTAATGAAATGCCCGAACTACGAGTAACAGGCTTTTTAGGTGCCGATGAATTTTCTGCTCACTTAAAAAAAGTACGTAACGCGCTACAATAAACTCTCTAAAGGTTAAGCTAACGCTTAACCTTTTTCCCTTCAAGCCTCTCTCATTAGACCAGTATTTTGCTGCTATTTACCCCGAACTCTCTATAATAGTCTGCGAACGTGAGAAAAAGTTGCTATTTCTCGTTGAACAGCTTAAGTTAACTAACATCATAAGCTAAATTATTCGTTAGTTTTAAATTTAAGGGAATTTCACGCATTATGTCTACACAGTTAAAGATTTTAGTCTTAAATGGCCCAAACTTGAACATGTTAGGTCGCCGCGAGCCTCATAAATATGGTACGCAGACTTTAGACGATATTATGCAGCCCCTAACGAATTATGCACAGCAACAACATGTGACACTGACGCACCTGCAAAGCAATAGCGAAGCAGAGCTCATTAATGCAATACATGACGCTTGGCAAAACATTGATGCCATTATCATTAACCCAGCCGCTTTTACACATACCAGTATAGCGCTGCGCGATGCATTACTCAGTGTCTCGATACCTTTTTACGAAGTGCATATTACGAATGTATATGCACGCGAATCCTTCCGTCATAAATCGTACTTTTCCGATGTGGCGCAGGGAGTAATATGTGGATTAGGCGCAATGGGCTATCACGCAGCGTTAACAGCAGCGATTAGCCAATTGCACAGCGAAAATAACTCAAATTAACTAACAGGCGGGTCATTGTATGGATATTCGCAAGATCAAAAAACTTATCGAATTAGTAGAAGAATCAGGGATTGCTGAACTGGAAATCACTGAAGGTGAAGAATCAGTACGCATTAATCGCTTTAGCAGCGCACCTGTTGTTGCTGCACCGCAACAATTTGCTGCACCAGCTCCTGTGGCACCAGCTCCAGCTGCTACAGCCGCACCAGCAGTAGATGCACCAGCTCCAGCTGCGCCTGCAGGTCATCAAGTTCTTTCGCCGATGGTTGGTACTTTCTATTCAGCCGCTTCCCCTGAAGCACCTTCATACGTTGAAGTAGGCACTAAAGTAAACGTTGGTGATACACTTTGTATCGTTGAAGCCATGAAAATGATGAACCAAATCGAAGCTGACAAAGCGGGTGTAGTTAAAGCGATCCTTGTAGCAAATGGCGACCCTATTGAATTCGACCAACCGCTATTCATCATCGAATAATCACGCACTCAGAAGGCAAACGCTATGTTAGATAAAGTAGTCATTGCAAACCGAGGTGAAATTGCACTTCGTGTATTGCGTGCCTGCAAGGAACTTGGGATTAAAACTGTCGCTGTGCATTCTACAGCTGACCGTGATCTTAAGCATGTCTTGCTTGCAGATGAAACCATTTGTATTGGTAAACCAGCAGCGACCGAAAGCTATTTAGACATTCCACGTATTATTGCAGCCGCAGAAGTAACTGATGCCGTCGCAATTCACCCAGGATACGGATTCTTATCTGAAAATGCTGATTTTGCAGACCAAGTTGAGCAAAGTGGTTTCATTTTCATCGGCCCGACAGGCGATACTATTCGCATCATGGGTGATAAAGTTGCCGCGATTGAAGCGATGCGTAAAGCCGGAGTACCTTGTGTACCAGGCTCAGATGGTCCTTTAACGGAAGATCAAGAACGTAACGTTCAGATAGCCAAACGCATCGGTTACCCTGTTATCATCAAAGCCGCTGGCGGCGGTGGTGGTCGAGGTATGCGTGTGGTACGCAGCGAAGCTGAATTAATTGATTCAATTGCTCTAACACAACAAGAAGCCAAGCAGTTCTTTGGTAATGGCATGGTTTACATGGAGAAATTCCTAGAGAACCCTCGTCACATCGAAGTACAAGTGCTGGCTGATGGCCAAGGTAATGCCGTTCATTTAGGTGAGCGTGATTGCTCAATGCAACGCCGCCATCAAAAGGTCGTTGAAGAAGCACCTGCACCAGGTATTACCGAAGAAATGCGCAAATTCATTGGCGAACGTTGTACGCGTGCATGTATTGAAATTGGCTATCGTGGTGCGGGAACTTTTGAGTTCTTGTATGAAAATGGTGAGTTCTATTTCATTGAAATGAATACGCGAATTCAAGTTGAGCACCCTGTTACTGAAATGGTGACTGGTGTCGACTTGATCAAAGAGCAGCTAAAAATTGCGGCGGGGCAACCTCTTTCATTTACTCAAGATGATGTGGTGATCCGTGGGCATGCTGTTGAATGTCGTATCAACGCAGAAGACCCTGATTCATTTATTCCATCTCCAGGTAAAATCACACGATTCCATCCTGCTGGTGGGTTAGGGATCCGCTGGGATAGTCATATATACGCAGATTACACTGTACCACCGCATTATGACTCTATGATTGGTAAGCTTATCACTTATGGCGAAAACCGCGATGTGGCTATTGCACGTGCACGCAATGCGTTAAATGAGCTTGTGATTGACGGTATCAAAACCAATACGCCATTGCATAAGAAAATATTGGCTGATGAAAACTTCCATAATGGTGGCACTAACATCCATTATTTAGAGAAGAAACTAGGTATTGCCTAATTTCATCACCCTAAAAAGCCAGCTCTGATGCTGGCTTTTTTGTTTTTAAAACCGGTATTACGCTGAAATTGAAGAAAAATTAACCGTTTGATTTACAGATAGTTAAATTTATTACATTTACTAGTGACAAGGCTTTTAAAAGTTTTTATACTGCACCCCGCTTGATAACACTTTCAAGCGAAATAAAATATGATTAATCTAAATCATATTGTCTATGGCCCCTTAGCTCAGTTGGTTAGAGCACACGACTCATAATCGTTAGGTCCCCAGTTCGAGTCTGGGAGGGGCCACCATTTCAAAATATTTACCTCCCTCTAGTAACACATACTGATTAATTCAAACCAGTTATCTTTATATTTAACTATTGATTGGTGAACATGCTATCTAGCATGTCAAAAAATACAGTTTCGCACACTTTCCAAATACCGTTAACCTATACCAACATGAGTGATTTACCCTTCTTAACGCTGGTGGATTAACTCGCGATGTCGTTATTTTAAAGCGCCACCTCAAAACTAATGATCCCTTGCTATAAGATGCTGCTACATAACCACGATGTGCCCATGAACATACTTTCCATCACCTCCTACTTTACAACATAGCACTAGAGTCCCTTGCTCAACATGACATAGAGCATAATTCATGACATTCTAAACTCAGTATTTCACTAAAACTATCGAAGGCAAGTACCATGAACATACTATCAAAAGAAACACTGAGTAAAGTAATGGGTGGATCAAATAACCCACACTCCGCACCGACACTACCTGCCAAAGGGGGTTCATCTGCTCCTCCATGGGGCCGATACTAAGCAGCATGGTTAATACCAAAAACTGGCAATCACTTAGGGCTTCTTAAAAACCATTACGATAAAAGAAGCCTTTATACAAAATGACAAAAATCAGCTGAGCTACCAGCCTTACTGAGCTGAATGAATACACAATAAAAGTACGAGGTAGATATATGCCGCCCCTATTTTAAATCATCACAAAATCATCGATTACCAATAACTCAGAGCGAAATTTAGCAGACTTTGTTTATAACAATATACTGCGGATGATTTTTGAAATCGCATCTAAGCCCGCTAAACGCTTTTCAGCTTCGGTGCTGTCTATGCCTTGAATGGCTTCATAATCGTCTAGAAAAAAAGCACTATCGTAATACTTTGTCTGGGGATCTTTTACGTACACTAAAACATAACAGTACATTGAAAGGTGATCTAACGAGCGAAAGAAATCGATATCAGCCGCTGTTATTACGGGCTTTACTTTACCTTTTATCTTATCAATAAAGACATGTTTAACATAAATTGACTGTGTATCTCGTGTATACTTTACAACATCTTCAACGCCATAATGGTGGACACGATATGCTTTCACATCATCAAGGCACAGCAGTTGCTGGGAGCATGTATTTTGAAAATCAATAGCTTCCATCTCTTTGTCGATTTTTTCATAGCGACCATAATTCGGCCTTGCGGCTAAGCGCTGAAACCAACATTTCAATTTAGCTTGCGTATCAGTAAACACACCCACTCCCCATCCGTCTCTTTTTAAAGATCCGTCAACATGCTCAATATCAATCGAACTACGATAATAAAGTAAACCTCGTTACCATAATGTTAAATTATACATCTTTAAATATTAATATGTTCATATGTGCGGCTCTTCTAAAATAATTAATGTGTCAAGGTCCATTAATTGCCCACTGGCGGCTTGCTGACATTTCCCCCACAGCCCTATCGCTTCGCTGCTACTTTTACGCAACAAAATTTAAAGCGCATTTCCAACATAAAAGTGCCCAGATTAATTCAGACTGTCTAATACGCACTAGGTTCATCTTTGCTTTACCCTTAAACCTATGAACAAAACCATCACCTAATCGCATGTCGTAATATGAGGTCTTTTATTACGAACTATATATAGGCTTTTGTAGGACCAAACATGTGCTTTTTTCAATAACATCACTAAAACTCGCACATTCAGCCAGATTCACTTACAATATGTTTCTATCCACGGCAATGCTCTGCTTCTGTGCAGCTATATAACTCCGCTTTGTTAAATTAATAATAATTTTTAACAACACAAGACTATTAAAAAGAATATGTTAGTATTGCTAAGCAGTGTAAGGATCTAAATTATGAATGTTGAACTATTGGTGAGTAAAGCCAAACAAGTTTGTGATAACAAAGGTGCACGTTTCACCCCCATTCGCGAGAAAGTATTTAGGCTACTCGCAAGTAAGCAAGGTGGGGTTGGAGCATATGATTTACTAGAAGAACTTAAACTAACGGAATCTGGAGCAAAACCAGCCACGATTTATCGTGCGCTCGACTTTTTGTCTGAGTTAGGGTTCATTCACAAAATTGAAAGCGCGAATGCATTCATGTTGTGTCACCATTTTGATCACATTCACCCTGTACAGCTACTCATCTGTGACAGTTGTGGCCACGTTGATGAATTGCATTCTAGTATCATTTCTCATGAACTGAATAACTTAGCTGCAGAGAAAGGCTTTACAGTCAGTGCTCAAACTATTGAAGCCCACGGCCAATGCAAAAAATGTAAACAGTAGAGGCAACTACATCTAAAACGCACTACACTTACATATTGGTTATATGAATTATTAAATAAGAGAAAACAAGGGAATCCCTAATGAAGGTAGAGTTCATCAATCCTTTTTTGGCGTCTTTAATTAATGTGCTGTCAACCATGGCACAAACTGAGTTGACTCCAGGGAAGCCGAAAGTCAAAAAAGACGAAGTCGCACGTGGCGATGTATCTGGTTTAATTGGTATGGTCGGCCCGCAAACGAAAGGCTCTTTCTCAATTTCCTTTGATGAAAGCCTAGCACTCACAATTATGGAACGTATGTTAGGTGAGCGCCCTGAGGGTATTAATGAAGAAGTCACTGATATGGTTGGTGAAATAACCAACATGGTCACAGGTGGTGCCAAAAATTTATTAGGTGAAAAGGGCTATGATTTTGAAATGGCTACACCGATTGTTGTGTCTGGTACAGGTCATACAATTACACATAAGTGTGAAGGCGCAAAATTAATGATGCCTTTTACCTCAGACGACGGTAACGCCCATATTGAAGTTAGCTTCGACACATTATGAGCTGGCAACAGCAAGATATAAAAATCTCGGCTAAAAGCCGAGATTTCCGTTAAATTAATAATGAAATAAGCACCCCGTTGCCACAAATATCGCAATATAGCATTCGGCTAATGTACCTTTTTCTTCAACATCTTTCTGCAAGCCTCTAGGTTAAGGGAAATGCAGATCCCACTGTTCTTATGAACTTTAAAAGTCACTTTAACCTCTTATCTTACTTCATTCTCTAAATAAAAGGTGTGTACATTATTAGGGGAAGATCATTACGTTTTAGCATACGCCAGAAGGGCCGCACCATTGGTTTACCGTTCTGCAAGCAGCCTTATAAGTGGGTACACAGCCAGCTTGAGTGTCCCATAAACCACCGCCGACTATTTTTGGTGTCATATTCTCAGGTAAAGCGCTTTTATCCTGAGATAATGTTTTTAACTTACTTTTATTCAGTGTTAATTTCATAATTATTTTCCTTAATAAGGGTAACTAACCTCAGCTCTGGATAAGCGAATTTGTCCAATAAAGCTATTTTTCTCACTCTCGCGTTGCTTTCATTTGTAATAGCCCGCTATTACTGCATAAAAGTGCCTTGATATTGGACAAAATATCATCACTGGGTTGTACGTAAGTTTGTTTACAAAATAGTTCCTATTCCAAAACCCTTATCCAAACCTAAGGTTAACTCGATATGTTCAAATAATGAACAGTGACAATTTAGCACTGTATATTTTATACCGCAACATCCCACCCCATAAAAATGCAATGCGCTCTATGTGAATACGAAGCCCATGCCAGAAAGCTCATGCCCTGAAGCGTTACCCCACTAGATGCATGAGTTAAAAGGTAAGAACTCAGCCCTGATGTAAGTAAAACCTTAAGCGCGCTATACCGCCCTATACCGCCCTATATCGTAAATAGTAGTGCCTACTTTTTACTTTAACTTTCAAACCTCAGATGTTATGTTATAACATAATTCAATTATGCTATTTATAAATATAAAGAGATGGCACTCTGAACGTGCTTTGCGCCTTTCCGGAGATGCTTCGCTTTTCACTTTAAGAAAGTATATAGCACTGATAAAAAAATAATTACCAGTAAATGGGCCATGTTCGTTTACCACTAAACACGCTTATTTATCTGAAGGTAAATAACGATATATGCACAAGTATTGGCAGCTAACTTTGTGACATGAGGAAAAGCAATGCAGCATACGTACTTTCAATCCATTGAATATCATCCCAAAGAGCAACCAATTCCCCTTGATGAAGTACTTGTTCAGCTTGCTTTCAATCAAGATGGGCTTATTCCGGTAATTACCCAAGACACTGAAACTAAGCAAGTACTCATGATGGCATGGATGAATATCGACGCGCTCAAGCGCACTTTAAACACCCGCCGAGTCACTTATTGGTCACGCAGCCGACAGTGTTATTGGGTTAAAGGAGAGACCAGTGGCCATGTGCAATTGCTCGTCAATTTATCTTTTGACTGTGATGGTGATGCGGTGTTGTGTGAAGTGAAACAAACCGGTTCAGCCTGTCACACCAGCCGTCGGCACTGTTTTTACCTTAATGTGAACGAAGAGCATGTTTGGGTAACTGGTGAAGTCAAAAAATAGAGGAATTATAATGCTTATTAAAAATGCAAAGCTCGTCAATGAAGGGCAAATAGTCAGTAGCGATGTGCGTATTGTCGGCGAGCATATCGAGAAAATCGCCTTTTCAATTACGCCAAAGGCCAACGAGCCTGTATTAGATGCGAAAGGTAAATACCTGCTGCCCGGCATGATCGATGATCAAGTGCACTTTCGTGAACCAGGTCTAACACACAAAGGGACTATCGCAAGTGAGTCACGTGCTGCGGTGGCAGGCGGTATAACCAGTTTTATGGAAATGCCTAACGTTACGCCTGCGACCACCAGCATTGAGGCACTCGAAGCCAAATTTGATATTGCTGCGCGTAGCAGTATCGGGAACTATTCTTTTTATCTGGGGGCTACTGAACATAATTTAGAACAAATAAAGCGCTTAGACTCAAGCACACATTGTGGCGTAAAGGTCTTTATGGGGGCATCAACAGGTAATTTATTAGTTGAAAATACCACGGCATTAGAAGGTATTTTTCGTGAAGCGCCGACCTTAATTGTCACGCACTGTGAAAACGGCCCCGTAATAGCACAGAATCAAGCCAAACTGGATAACCTAAATCGAGACATCGTTATTCAAGATCACCCGATTATTCGCGATGACGAAGCCTGCTTCGCCTCTTCATCCTATGCAGTTAATCTTGCGAAACGATTTGATAGCCAATTACATGTATTGCACATCACAACAGCAAAAGAGCTGAGTTTGTTTACTCCAGGCGCTATTCACACTAAAAAAATTACAGCTGAAGCATGTGTACATCACTTATGGTTTTCAGAGCTCGACTATGCACGTCTTGGCAATCAAATAAAATGTAACCCAGCAATCAAAAAAGAATCAGACCGACAAGCACTTCTTAGTGCACTACAAGATGGCCGTATCGATATCATCGCAACCGACCACGCACCACATACGTGGGAAGAAAAGCAAGTACCTTACCCAAGCGCGCCAGCCGGTTTGCCATTGGTGCAACATGCCTTACTCAGCTTATTAGACCAAGTTCATCGCCAAGTGATGACCCTAGAGCAAGTGGTAGAAAAAACAGCACACAACCCCGCTATTCGCTACAACATTAAAGACCGTGGCTATATTCGCGAAGGCTACTATGCAGATTTAGTGTTAGTTGATACAACTGAGCAATATAGGGTCACACCAGAAAGCATACTCTATCACTGTGGTTGGTCTCCCTATATGGCTCATCAATTTAGCGCCAGTATTGTCAGCACATGGGTGAATGGTCAGCTGGTATTCAATGGCAAAGAAATAATAGAACAACCGCTTAGCGCACGGAGATTAACCTTTGAAAAACAATAATCCACTCCCAGATATACAAAGCCAAAATACCCGCCATAAAAACCTGCCATTACAATGGGTGGGTATGGAAAATATCGCTGTGCCACTGAATTTAACTTTGGCGCAAGGTACACAAAAACCCAGTGCGCAAGGCCATATATTTGTTAATTTAGTTAACACTCAAGCCAAAGGCATTCATATGTCTCGGCTATATCGATTACTCAATCAGCTCAGTGCTGAAGAATGTGATCAAACCAATATCACTACCTTGCTTCGGCTTGCTGTTGCATCGCAAGCCGGGCTCAGCGACTGTGCCAAATTACAGCTAGACTTTGATATCACACTGAACAAACCAGCATTATTAAGCCAAGAATCTGGTTCTCAGCGTTACCCAATTAGCTTAATCGCCAGTAATGAACAAGGCCGCATTCATTACGAGCTAAAACTGACAATACCTTATTCAAGCACTTGCCCTTGCTCGGCATCGTTATCGCGCCAACTTAGTGCCCAAGCCATTGATAAGCAATTTACCCAATCACACATTGATAAAGCTCAGCTGTTAAAGTGGCTACAATCAGAGCACGGTTCCATTGCAACACCTCATAGTCAGCGCTCTTACGCATATCTGCATTTACATTTAGAGCACAACAGTCAAGCGCAATGGAACCCATTAGATAAATTCATTTTTCAATTTGAAGAAGTCATAGGCACTCCAGTACAAACCGCTGTCAAACGTGAAGATGAACAAGAGTTCGCTAGGCTCAATGCCAAAAATTTGATGTTTTGTGAAGATGCTGCTCGGCGTTTAAAAGCAAACTTAGAAAGCATGGACTTTGTCAAAGACTACCAATTTAAAGTAGAGCATCAAGAAAGCTTACATGCGCACAACGCCGTCGCTTATGAACAAAAATACTATTGAATAGGAAGCAATATGGCCTCTGAACTGGTCCTTATCTTATTTGAACAATGGAACCAAGCCTTACAAAGCGGCGACCCAAAACGCGTTACTGAGTTATACGCTCACGACGCGGTTTTACTGCCCACTATTTCTGATCTGGTGCGCCACAACCCACAAGAGTTTAAAGATTACTTCATTCTATTTTTAAAGAATGAGCCCAAAGCTCATCTAGTGGAAAGTAATGTTCGTACTTATACCAATATTGCCATTCATTCAGGAATTTACCATATTCAGTTAAACCAGAACCGACAAGTACAAGCACGGTTTACTTTTGTATATCAAAAAATTAAGACACAGTGGCTTATTGTAGAGCACCACTCTTCACAAATGCCTGAACAATAAGATAAATACGCCGCCCCCCCCTTCAGGAATAGGCTCTTCTCTTATTCCTGCCCCCTAATTGGTGTGTCATCCCAAGCTAACCTATACTTGAATAACGCTGTTTAATACTGGGTACATTTCATTGTACAAAACCTTTATTCTTTTCACCCTTTTCGTCTGTGAGTTATGTACCGCTGCACCGAGTGACCAAAAAGCTGAGAATGAATATTTGCTGCAACAAGCAAAATACTTTCTATCGTCTGACCCAATACAAACGTTACATATATTAGACGCGAACCTTGATCTTGCCCAGTTGACCCAACCACAACAAATTCTTTGGCATATGATCAACACGCGAGCATCCACTAACACCAATCAACTGGCACGTGCGGGTGCATCAATAGAATACTTGCTTTCACACCCTACACGCCCTTTCTTTTTAAAAAAGCGCGTCGCTATTTTGAGAATGGTGGGAATTTGGCTGCGAAAGTCTTCGTATTTTAAAGAGGCCGAACTCACTTTTCATTGTGCACTCAAGCAACCTTCATCTTCTGTTCAGAGAATCGGGTTAACAATCAGTTCCGCCATTATTGCGCGTCGGCAAGAGCACTATCGCAGAGCTAAAACACTCTATTTAGAGGCACTGGATATTGCTAAAAAGTTAGACAAAAAAAGCGCTGTAGCAACAATCACCAATAATTTGGGGGTGCTTGCGTTAGATAACGGCAACCTTGAGCAGGCTAATGCCTATTTTAGGCTTGCATTGGCCGGGCATCAGCTACAAGGAAAAAAACCGGGACATATCAATTCTGGCATCAATTTACTCTTTGTTTTCTTACTGCAAAAACAATTTGTAAACTATCAACGCCTGTATGAACCTATCGTGCAGCTCGTTAATGAACTACCCGATAAACCGAAAAGAATTTACTTATTTTGGGTAAATAGCACTTATAAATTTGAGCAAGGTGAAAAAATCAACCAAGCTACTAAAGAGCAACTCATTTCACAGTTTTACCAACTAGAAAGTCGAGGCCTCAAAGCATTAATAAAACAACACTTAGCGTCACGGTTAAATTTAAGTGTGACTTTACCGGCTAAGGTGCCCAACAAAGTATTCACTGCACCTTGGTTTGACACAGTCAAATCATGCACTTGGTAGAGAGTAAGTAAAGCAACTGAAAATAAGATACAGATAAAAATAATCACAAGGTGACTAAAAAAGTGGAGTTTCACGATATTACGTTGATGTTTGCATTAACGCTCGCCGCACTCATTGGTGCCGTTATGATCGCTGCCATTGGAAAAATGAGCGACTCAGCTCTGGGAGCCAGAATGTGGGCGCTGGGTTATAGCTGTTTAGCGATTGCCTACGCAATTAATGTTTTTGTTTCATCTGAGTGGAACCCCATTAGGGGTTTTACTTATAACACCATGTTGATTGCTGGTCACACTTGGTTACTGGCGGGCACTTGGCAATTTATGAATAAACCTTTACCCCCTCGTACTATTTCCCTGCTCTTTATAACCATTTTTGCATCCACCGTTGTGTTTACCTTTGTTATGCCGATACGCGATGTGCGCCTCGTAACCATTGGTATCTGGCTGATCGTAGTCCGAACAAGCTTTGCGTATTGCTTATGGCGCTATGCTAACAATAATCGCTACGAAAAAACCATTTCGCGCGTGGCAGCATCGCTTGTGCTCATTGAAGTCATTGCCACCATCATTTATACCACCAATGGCGCGCTTGGTGAGCTGCCTCTTATCGGTAAACAAACAGGTACCGTGGCTGTTATTACTTGGTTAGGTGCCTTAGTTGGCATTATGGTCGGAGCACCGATTTTAATGCTGCTCAGTACCAGCCGCTTTATCGCTGAATTAGACAAAGCAGCTCACCACGACCCACTCACAGGTCTATACAATCGACGTGGTTTTTACTACGCAATAAAGCCGCTGCTTACCATTGGTGCACGCCAGCACAGCAACATACATGTTTTTATGCTTGATATTGATAATTTCAAACTGTTAAACGACTCACACGGCCACCTCGTTGGTGATACAGTTTTAGAGCTGGCTGGCAAAACACTGTCAGACATCATTCGCGAAAGTGATGCGGTTGCCAGATGGGGAGGAGAAGAGTTTTGTGTACTGACTTATGCCATGCATACGCATCATGCTTTAGAAGTCGCTGAGCGTATTCGTCAGGTCTTCACTGAAAAATGTACGCAGCACCCAGCACTCATGCATGAAAGCGTCACACTCAGTATCGGTATTGCGATTAATCAAAAGAATAATGAACGCTTTGATGCGATTCAAGCACGAGCGGATAAAGCACTTTATACTGCCAAAGAAACCGGCAAAGACAAAACTATTCTCTACAATGAGTAATGTGCTTTTTAACGCAATATAGTGAATTTAGCCTCTTACAACACGGTTTCGCCCTTCAGCTTTGGCTTGATAAACCGCGTGATCGGCCTGTTTTAGTGATTGACTAAAAGGCAGTTGTAAATTGACTTGCGTCACCCCACAACTGACGGAAATCATGATTTTCTCAGGGCCATAACGAATTTGCTCCTGTGATAGAGCGATACGTAAACGCTCAGCAACATGATACGCATTATCTGCATTGGTGTGAGGTAAAATAGCAATAAACTCTTCACCACCGAGCCGACATAAGCAGTCTTCGGTTCTGAGTACTTGTTTACAACACGACGCGAAAGCCTGTAATACAATGTCACCCACCTCATGCCCGTAGGTGTCATTAATTGCTTTGAAATGGTCAATATCAACCATCACCATACTTAAGGGCAATTCCGCTCGCGTATGGCGGCTAATTTCTCTATCAGCATAATCCATCAAGTAGCGGCGATTTTTTAGTCCTGTCAGCGCATCTTGAAATGCCAAGTCTGTCAGTTGTTGTTGTAACGCCCACAACTCACTCACCAATATCCTACGGCTACAACAATCCGCAATTATTTCCGCATAAGACACTTCGGCCATTTGCCACTGCCGGGGCCCTCCATCGCCTTCACAGCAAACAATGCCATGGGGCACACCATTTTTAAAAATAACGGTATCCAACATGGTTGTTATGCCATTAGGGCGTAAATACTCATCTGTGAATTCAGCGGTACGAGCGTCTGTTTCAGCGTCATGGGCGGCAATAGATTCACCTGTCATTAACGCATCAAAATAAGCAGGGTAACGCTCATAACTCAATTTTGCATAATCTGTTTGATCCACATTACTTGACCAATCGGTATTGGCAACATTGAGTAAAAAGCAAGGTTGAGTATGATCGTCAAACAGCCAAACAGAGACCCTGCTAACCGCAAGTGTTGTTCGTCCTTCGTCAATAATATCCTGTAAAAATGCTTGATAACTACCTGAAACGTCAACTTCTTGAGAACATACACGTCTCAAACGTTGCGTTACTTCACTTAAATCATTGAGCATAAGACACCAAAGCCACTAAGAATACACACAACAAACACTTTTTATACCTCTACTAAGCATACGCAATAATTCAAGAAAGTAGGAACTATTTTATTCATGGAAGGTATATTTACGTATTATTGTGTGCTTTTCGGGGGGTTAAGCACAATCTAACCATCCGCTGGTTTGGCTTAGATTAGATTGTGAGAAAATACCTAAATACTACAGGTACTTTGCCAAGTACTTTTTAAAGATGGGATCTGTTTGCGCCAAAGTTTTTTGTTCGGCTAGAATCTCTTTCAAAATTGTTTTAGACGTTAATGGATTTGCCAACACCACTCTGAAAACCACCGTCGGTTGATTATCATATTGTGGTGGTGTCAACCGAGTACGTGAAACAAATGAACGACCCGTTTCACGCTGGCGCTTTTGCATACTCGCAGTAAAGCGGTTTAACGCTGCATATATTTCAATGCGCTCAGCTTCATCCGCTTGTGCAATGGCGCGCTTTATTTGGGTGGGCACATACCGATACGTTAATAAGCACAACTCGGGTTCAGAAATAAGTTCAAAGTCAGGGTCATTTTTTATCAACTCGGCAAAGTAACCCGCTTTGTCGATGCCTTTATCAATCAACATTTCATAGCCTTTACGGCCAATCACACGCATACAGGCATGTACCAGCATCGCCATTCCTGGACGACTACCTTCTAATGTATGACTGCCTAAATCTTTTGAGCCTTTACGTAGAATATATTCAGCATGATGCTCTATTACATCCGCGGCGGCTGGGTCTTTAAATAACACCAGCCCAGCCCCCATTGGCACATACATTTGCTTGTGTGCATCAATGGTAATTGAATCAGCGCGTTCAATACCAGTGAGTAAATGACGGTTATTGTCTGACAACAAGGTTGCTCCGCCCCAAGCGGCATCGACATGAAAATAGCATCCCAGTTCCGTACTGAGATCTGCCATCTCATTCAACGGATCAATATTGCCAGTCTCCGTTGTGCCTGCCACACCCACTAAGGCTAATACCTTAATGCCTTTGGCTTGCAGTTCCAACGCTTTTTCACGCATTTTTTCGACGTCAACTTTGTTGTTATCTCGGGTTGGAATGCCAATAAAATTATCTCGCCCTAACCCCAAAATGTCAGCGGCTTTACCCAATGAGTAATGGCCACGCTCTGACACCAACACTGCTAACCCTTTATAACCGTAATGCAGCATGCCTGCTAACACACCTTGTGCGGCAATGCCTTTAAACTCGCCATCGGCTTTGAGCAAACGATTTCGTGCAATCCACAGCGCGGTAATGTTGGCAATGGTGCCACCAGAGCAAAACGCGCCCAATGATGTTTTCGCGCTGTGCATCCATTTATCATAAAAACTGGCCTCGTTACCATAGGCTAAGTGATGCATCATGCCTAAAACTTGGCGCTCTAATGGGGTGAATGCTTTAGACGTTTCGATTTTTACGAGGTTTTGATTTAAACCTACCATCAATTTCGACAGTGGAAGCACAAAATGAGGAAGCGCTGAGGTCATATGCCCGATAAAGCTCGGTGCGGCAGTGTGCACTGAATGGGCAACCAACTGCTCCATAATGTCCTGCGCATAGTCAGACACAAACATTGGCTCTTCAGGGATCACAGCATCCTGAAAGTCCTTTTCTATTTCATGTAAAGGCTTCTCAATAGCCGCGATGTTCTCATTTAAGAACCCGGCTAAATTATTAGAGATTTCTAACTCTATCTTACTCAGAGTCGAATCTGGCGCTTCTGGCACCGTAAAAATACGCATCAAACTTTCTTCAGAAGCGACAGCACAACGCTTTGGACCCATCTTGCTACCTAATTACCCCTACAGATCTATTGCGTTTACCACAATGCCCGTAAGTTTGTTATGACGAAATGGCTAACTTTACTTCAAGTTGCTAGGTTTGTCTCGCTTTGAACGCTGAAAAGTCGCGAAATACCTAAATGATTAGTGACATTATCATTCAAATATAACGACACTTTATTGAAATTTACATGTATATTTAAGTTTATAAATAGTAAAAATAATATCAATATGTGCTATCAATCCTTTGCATTGCTTTAGCTTCTAAGTTTAAAATTAAGGGACAGGATTAAAAAGGGAATTATATGCTCAGAAGGACCTCTCTCGTTGTTTGGCTATTTATTGGGTTCTCTACCTTTATTGCAAGCCTTGCGGCTTATGTTGGGTATACCTACCATACAACACGCCAAGCCATTATGGATGATATTGATACGCGCCTATTATATGCGGCTAAAAGCGCACAACTTATTGTCGGTAATGATTTCCATAACCAATTAGAAAACATTGAGCAATATCAATTTCAATCACTCAGTGCCAAGTTAACCGAACTTAGCGAAGCGCTCGGTGTTGAATATGTCTACACCATGATCTACGACTCGCCATATGTGCGCTTTACATCGTCCAGCTTCACCAAAGAAGATTTAGAAAATGGTCGTGTCACCCAATTCTTAGACCCTTATTTAGAAGCCACCGTTATTAATAAAGGGGCATTTCGCTCAACAGAACCTGTTTTTGAAGTCTCTGAAGACCAGTGGGGCTACTTTAAAACCATTTTAGTGCCGTTTGTGAGCGCAGACGGCACAATTTACTTAGCCGGTGCAGATATCACCATTGACAACGTGCAACGTCAATTAAGATCAAGCGTGGCAAAGGCAACGCTCACCGCCAGTTTCTTTTTCTTTATTTCTTTGCTCGTCGCTGGGCTCTACTTGTTGCTTTATCGTAAAGCCATGACCTCCGATACCCGAACGGGCTTTGCTAATCGCATCGCTTTAGAGCGTGATTTGGCTAAAAACCAAAACCAGCACCTGAGTCTAGCGATTGTGTGGGTTAGTGAGTTAGAAGATATCATTAGCTTTTATGGGGCGAGTATTGGCGACCAAGTCATTCAACGGGTCATGCGCCATTTTAGCGAGTTTACTTATCCTTATCCGGTATACCGTCTTGCCACCTCTAAATTAGTGATCATGTGCGACACCGATAAAGGAGAGCATTACCTGAATAATTTGATCAGAGAGTTTCCAAGCTCGCATCCTGTCATAAATAGCCCACACCTATATATTCAATTGTGTGCAGGTATCGCCTCAGGTAATAAAGCTTTATTGCTAGACAACGCCTATGTGGCATGTCGCCAAGCCAAACAACAAAATAAAACCGTCTGTATGTACACCACCAACAACCAAGAGGCGAAACAGCAACAAGCGAGTCATCTGGCAATGGCCAATACCTTACAAAATGCCTTTGAACACAACCGTATTGTCGCTTACTTTACACCGCGATTTGACGTACAAAAAAATCAAATTACGCAACACATTTGTACAGCACGTGTTATCAACGAGCAAGGTGCAATTCTCAATGCCGATATGTATCAAAAAGTTGTAACACGCTCGCGTATGGAAGGCAAAATGACCCACAACATTTTGACGCAATGTGTCACTCGCTTCAGAAAAACCAATACAGCATGGAGCTTAAAGCTCAGCTATCAAGATGCAAGTGACCCACAACTGATTGACTTTATTAATCAAGAATTAAGGCGTTACCCGCAACCTGCGCTGGTGACCTTTGAATTTGATGAGCAGGCAGTGCTCAATAACTTCAATTCAATGGCAACCTGTATTAATGGCCTCAAAAGTAAAGGGGTGAAAATATTAATTAATGATGTAAGTAGCGGGTTATTAACCGTCAGCCGAGTTATGAAACTCAATATCGATGCCATCAAGCTCGATGAAAGTATTTCGGCGCATATGCACAGAGATGATCAAGTGTTTGAATTCATTTCTCACTTGGCCAAGCTATGTAGTGACCGAGATATAAGATTGATTGTGGGGGCCGTGCAAGATGAAACACAGTTTCAGCGTTTTATTGATGCGGGTGTGAGTATGATGCAGGGTCGCTATATTGGCAAAGCGACTCCTCACATCAAAACAGACTCACGTAATCTAACTCACTAAAGGTTTATGACTAATCGCGTGCTCGACTGACCACTCATCCAGTATTTACGTTCAAAGGGGGTAATGGCTTGGTCACTACTATAAGGCTCGACAGCAGTCGGATGCCCTGATAATTGTAAAGCACGCGCAAACTCTTTAACGTAAATATCCCAATTACTGCGCACTTCAAGCCGACCACCCAGTTTAACAATAAAAGGGAATACCCCAGCACCATGCCAACGACGGCCAATGTGCTTTGCTTTTGGCCATGGGTTTGGGTAAAGCAAGTAATGATGGGTTGGCTGCCAATTGGCCGCCACAGCCAAACGCCAAAAATCATTCAAGTCGGCTCGCACCAAAATATACTGTCCTGACTCCGTTTGCTTATATTCAACATCATGTTTGTCTAACCGATGTGCCGACTTATCGATGCCAATAATTAATGCATCTGGATGCAGTTTCGCCAAATTAGCGGTACTTTCTCCGACGCCACAACATGAGTCTAAAACAATGCCGCCAGTAAAAGCCTGAACACGCTCATTAACTTCATCAAACGCTTTTTGAGTATGTGCCGCAATGGGCTTTTTAAACTCAGCCGTTAGGTGTTTATTTACAATCTCATCTAGCTTTTCATGTAAGCTAGGCTGGTTTGAGACAATACTTCTCGAATTTGCTTCTGTCATCAGTGACGTAGTCCTACTCCTCGGCGAATTAAAGTAAGCGCCAAGATAAATAACCCAGTAATAAATGCCAATAATACCGTAAATGCCACGTAAATGTTGACATCTGATACCCCTAAAAAGCCAAATCTAAACGCATTAACCATATAAATAATGGGATTCGCTTGTGAAACGCCTTGCCAAAACTCCGGTAACAGCGTGATCGAATAAAACACCCCACCTAAATACGTTAAAGGTGTCAGAATGAAAGTAGGAATAATACTAATGTCGTCAAAACTGTTAGCAAATACCGCATTAATTAACCCTCCGAGGGCAAACACCGCAGACGTCAGTACTACCGTCGCAACGATCACGCCAATATTATGTATTTGAATATCCACAAAAAAGAGTGATACCAAGGTCACAATGAAGCCCACCAGTATGCCACGTGCCATACCACCGCCCATATAACCCAGTACAATTATGTAGTTTGGCACGGGCGCAACCAATAGCTCTTCAATGCTTTTTTGAAATTTCGTCGAATAGAAACTCGACGCCACATTCGAATAGGAGTTGGTGATCACCGACATCATGATTAAGCCTGGAACAATAAACTCCATATAACTAAAGCCCCCCATTTCACCAATACGAGAGCCAATTAAGCTACCAAAAATAACAAAATAGAGCGTCATTGTGATGGCTGGTGGCACCAATGTTTGCACCCAAATACGCAAAAATCGTATACATTCTTTAATCCAAATACTTTTTAATGCTACCCCGTAGCGAGTAATGCTCATGACGCGCGCCCTTGCTCTAATAACCCAACAAATAACTCTTCTAATCGGTTTGCTTTATTACGCATACTTAATACCGTGTTGCCTTGTGCACTGAGCTGCGCAAACACCTCATTAAGGCTTTGTGATTTTCTAACTTCCACCTCCAGCGTGTGCTCGTCAGTTAAGTTAAATGCATACCCGTCAATGTCTACTGGCTGTACTGGCATTTTTAAATCCAGCACAAAGGTTTCTTTGTCTAACTTCGCCAGCAGTGCCTTAATCGTGGTGTTCTCGACAATCACCCCTTGATCAATAATGGCAATGTTTTTACACAGCAGTTCAGCTTCTTCAAGGTAGTGCGTGGTCAAAATAATGGTCACTCCTTGCTCGTTTATTTCACGTAAGAAGGTCCACATAGAACGGCGTAATTCAATATCAACCCCCGCGGTGGGCTCATCTAAAATAAGTAACTTTGGCTCATGCATCAAAGCGCGGGCGATCATTAAACGACGCTTCATGCCACCCGATAACGTACGTGCCTGTTTGTCTTTTTTCTCCAGTAGCCCCAATTGTGCTAAATATTTATCAGCACGTTTATGGGCTTCTTGTCTTGGTACACCATAGTAACCAGCTTGATTGACCAAAATCTGGCTTAAGGTTTCAAATTGGCTAAAGTTAAACTCCTGCGGTACTAACCCCAGCTCAGCCTTCGCATCTTCAAGGGCGGTATCAATAGAATGCCCAAACACCTGAACATCACCGGCGGTTTTATTCACCAATGAAGCAATTACCCCGATGGTGGTTGATTTACCCGCGCCATTTGGCCCGAGCAAGGCAAAAAAGTCTCCTTGCTCTACCTGTAGGTCGATGCCTTTTACCGCTTCAACGCCATTTTTATAGACTTTTTTCAAGCCTTTTATATCTAATGCAACCGTCATGTTATTTTTGTTCTCCATAACCCCACCGCTTGGTCAGGGTATGCTCTATATTGAGGTGATCTAAAATGCGTGCCACCATAAAATCAACCAAATCATTAATGGTCTCTGGCTGATGATAAAAACCGGGCGCCGCAGGCATAATTGTGACGCCTAACTGGCTCAGCTTCAGCATGTTTTCTAAGTGAATTGAGCTAAATGGTGTTTCTCTGGGTACTAAAATGAGCAGCCCACGTTCTTTAATCACCACATCGGCAGCACGCTCTAATAAATTGTCGGAGGCGCCCATGGCAATGGCTGAAACAGCTCCAGCACTACACGGGCACACCACCATCTTTTTAGGCGCTGCAGAACCCGAGGCAACAGGGCTAAACCAATTGTCTTTGCCAAACACCTTAATTTGTTCAGGTTGGGCATTAAACATGGCCGTTAGTTGCTCTGTGGCTTTTTGCTCATTGCCTGAGAGTTTTACATTTGACTCAGTATCAAGCACAACGCGTGCAGCACTGGAAATAAGTACAAACACTTGGTAATTCATGGCCACTAATACATCTAGTAATCGCAACCCATAAGGCGCACCTGATGCACCACTAAACGCCAGCGTAATCGCAGGTTTAAAACTATTCACGACATTTACCCTTATTAATTAAACCGCACTATTGTGACAAGACACGCGTTGTTTTGAGCGCGCTAAGTAATTTTTGATGTAACCCACCAAAGCCACCATTACTCATAATTAAAATATGTTGCCCTGCTTGGGCATGCGCGCACACTTGCTGAATGATTTCATCAATACTCGAAAAGCACTGACGCCCAGCTTTGCTGGCTTCTTCTCGCAGCGACCACCCCAAATTATCAGGCTCAAACAAATAGGCTTCATCGGCTTCACTCAGCGATGCCAATAAAGTGTGTTGATGCACCCCCATTGTCATGGTGTTTGAACGCGGTTCTAAAATGGCTACCACGGGGGCGTTACCCACTTTGGCTTTTAACCCTGCCAGCGTGGTTTTAATCGCGGTTGGATGATGCGCAAAATCGTCATACACACTGATGCCATTCACTTCCCCTAGCAACTCCATACGGCGTTTTGGTGAAATAAACTCACTTAACGCGTCAATCGTTACGCCAACAGGAATGCCCACATGGCGCGCCGCAGCAATGGCCATCATGGCATTTTTTACGTTATGCTCACCAATTGCTTGCCATACCACCTGCCCCTCAACTTGGCCGTTTAAGCACACTTCAAACTGTGAGCCATCTGCTTCGAGCAAGTTATACGACCAATCGCCGTTTAAAGTTTCCTGCTCACTCCAAAACCCCCGCTTTACCACTTCAACCAGTGCAGTATCGTCTGCTGGGTAAATGGCTTTACCTTGGGCGGGTAACGTTCTTAACAAATGGTGAAACTGAGTTTGAATGGCGTTTAAGTCAGCAAAAATATCTGCATGATCAAACTCTAAATTGTTCATGATCAGCGTGCGGGGCAAGTAATGCACAAATTTGCTGCGCTTATCAAAAAAGGCGGTATCGTATTCATCGGCTTCAATCACGAAGAACGGTGTATCACTGACCCGTGCCGACACCCCAAAGTTTTGCACTATACCACCGATTAAAAAACCGGGGCGCAAACCCGCGTACTCCAATACCCACGCCAACATGCTGGCGGTGGTGGTTTTACCATGGGTCCCTGCAACGGCTAATACCCAACTGTCTTGCAGCAAATGATGCTTTAACCATTCTGGGCCTGAGGTATACGGAATGTTTTTTTCAAGCACGTGCTCAACACAAGGGTTACCTCGGCTCATGGCGTTGCCAATTACTACCACATCGGGGACGGGGTTTAACTGTGCAACGTCGTATCCTTGGGTGAGTTCAATGCCAAGTGCTTCAAGCTGTGTACTCATAGGTGGATACACATTTTGATCAGAACCTGTCACTTTATAACCAAGCGATTGCGCAATGGCGGCAATGCCCCCCATAAACGTGCCACAAATGCCCAAAATATAAATATGCTTGTTATTATTTAGCGTTGAGACCATGAAAATGTGTGCCTTATGTAAAGATTTACGCTGCCCTGTTCAGCAAGGTGCTTACTATGCCAAATTTCTGGTCAACAAACCATAAACCTAACTGCAAAACAGCTGTGCAAAAACGGCAAGAATAGCTCACTCTGGCTGAATTAGTGATGAGTACCGGTATTTATTGCTGTGTATTGCGATTTCTCTGAGCGCTTTTTATAAGTAGTTGCTATAAATGCTTTCTATAAAAGCTTGCGCCCACCACCTGCTTCAACAATTTTTTATGATAAAAAACCATAAAAAAATGCCAGTCAGAGACTGGCATTTTTCAGTGTAAACTTTTAATTTGCGTGTTTAACTTAAGCTTGGCAGTTCACGCAAACAGCGGTTATGCTACGCCGTATTGATCTCTATATGCTTTTACCGCATCAAGATGCTCACTCATGCTACCTTGCTCTTCAAGATACACAATTAAGTCAGCCAGTTTTACAATTGATACTACCTGAGTACCAAAATCACGCTCAACTTCTTGAATCGCTGATAACTCGGCTTTGCCTTTTTCTTGACGGTCAAGCGCAATTAACACCCCTGATAAGTCAGCACCCGCTGCGGCAATGATTTCCATTGACTCACGGATAGCCGTGCCAGCAGTGATCACATCATCAACCAGCATAATGCGCCCTTCCAAAGGCGAGCCCACTAATGAACCGCCTTCACCATGTTGCTTTTTCTCTTTACGGTTAAAGCAATACGGTACGTCTTTGTCATAGTGATCAGACAATGCCACCGCCGTGGTAGTTGCTATTGGAATGCCTTTATACGCAGGGCCAAACAGTAAGTCATATTCAATACCTGCATCTTCAAGCGCGGCGGCATAAAAGCGACCTAAACGTGCTAAATCACGACCGGTATTAAATAACCCCGCATTAAAAAAATACGGGCTAGTACGGCCTGATTTCAGGGTGAACTCACCAAACTTAAGCACCTGCTTTTCAAGGGCAAATTCAATAAACTCTTTTTGATATGCTTTCATATTCTTACCTACTTAACTGATAACTAAACTTGAACAACAACCGATTATGCTAATGCTTTCTTTTGCAGGTCGATAATTTCGCGAATTGAATGCTTAGCCAGCCCTAATAGCTCATCTAGTTCTTCAAATGAGAAAGGTTCACCTTCAGCCGTGCCTTGCACTTCAATCAGCTTGCCGGTTTCGGTCATGATCACGTTCATGTCAGTTTCAGCTTCTGAGTCTTCTAGGTATTCTAAATCTGAGATTGCTTGACCGTTGTAAACACCAACAGAAATCGCTGCAATCATAAATTTAAGTGGGTTGTTGTTGATCATGCCTTTCGCACGCATGTGCGTCAGTGCATCAACCAACGCAACACATGCACCACTGATTGATGCAGTACGCGTACCGCCATCCGCTTGCAATACATCACAGTCGATAGTAATGGTATTTTCACCTAGGGCTTTTAAGTCAACCGCCGCGCGCAGTGCACGTGCGATTAAACGTTGAATTTCCATAGTACGACCGCCTTGCTTACCACGGGCCGCTTCACGGTTGTTACGAGTATGCGTAGAACGTGGCAACATACCATATTCAGCGGTGATCCAACCTTTGCCCTGACCTTTCATAAAGCGCGGCACACCGGCTTCAACGGTTGCAGTACAAAGTACTTTTGTATTACCAAACTCAACTAATACAGCACCTTCAGCATGTATTGTGTAGTTACGTGTAAATGTTACCGGTCTGATCTGGTTTGCTGTTCTTTCACTTGGACGCATCCACGTTCCCCTAATATTCAAAATTTCAGTCATTATAATGGGTCAGCCTTTACGATGCCATGTAGAAATCGACAAAACAACGACATTGAGTGAAAATTGCTTGCTGCGTTGATTTTTTATTAAGCTATAATACCTGCTGGAAATTTTGTTAATAGATTAGGAACTTTACATGATCCATAGTATGACCGCCTACGCACGCCGAGAAGTTAAAGGTGATTGGGGCACAGGAGTTTGGGAAATCCGCTCAGTAAATCAGCGTTACCTAGAAACCTTTATCCGCGCACCTGAACAATTTCGCGGTATGGAGCCGGTAATACGCGAGCGCCTACGTAAACACTTACAGCGCGGTAAAGTTGAAGTGTATTTAAAGTTTACTGCCAACCCAGCACACGTGGGTGAGCTATCAATTAATGAAACCTTAGCTGAGCAGCTCATAAACAGTGCAAAGTGGGTGCAACAGCAAAGCCAAGGCGACATCAATCCAGTAGACATTTTACGCTGGCCAGGTGTCATGGAAGCACAAGAAGTTGACCTAGACACCGTGAATAAAGCCCTACTTGCAGGCTTTAACGAACTCATTGAAGAGTTTAAAGCCGCACGTGGCAGCGAAGGCGATAACCTTGAAACCATGATCACCACCCGCCTAGACGGAATTTTAGAACAAGTGGCTATTGTAGAAACGCACATGCCAGAAATCGCCAAATGGCAACGTGAAAAGCTCAATGCCAAGCTAGAAGACTTAAAAGCCGACATTGACGAAAACCGCCTTGAGCAAGAGCTTATTTACTTAGCTCAAAAGCAAGATGTGGCCGAAGAACTCGACCGCTTAAAGTCACATGTAAAAGAAACCCACAAAATCATTAAAAAAGGCGGCGCATGCGGCCGTCGTTTAGATTTTATGATGCAAGAGTTTAACCGCGAGTCAAACACCCTTGCCTCAAAATCAATTAACACCGACATCACCAGCGCAGCGGTTGAATTGAAAGTATTAATTGAACAAATGCGTGAGCAGATCCAAAATATTGAGTAACCTCTAAATCAATTCAGAATCACCCGATATAGCCCAGTCATACTGGGCTTTTTTGTTTTTAGCGTCTGAGTTATTTTGGTTAATTTAAGTATGAAACAGTAAAAATGAAAGTTCGGGCTTATAAATCAGAACTCTGAGCCTTTTGATTGACCTTTTGGATTCAGTGACTTGGCTATACAGTATGAACCTAAATTCACCACTACCAGTGAATGTTTTTTGAATCACTCGCAGTACAACATATATTCACCAATAGTGATGAATATACTTCCCGTTCTAACGACTACTTGTTTTATTCACTAATAATGGTGAATTTTTATTGCTTATATTAGAACCACGAATATAATCACTATTAATGGTGAATAATTGAGTATTTTCAATATGGCTAATCGCGTTAAAGTGTCAGACATGCCCAGCTCTGTATACATAGAAGATGCAGCAATACTTGGTAAGCTGATCAAAGCAAAACGAACAAAGTTGAATATGAAGCTGGCAGACTGCGCAGCGCTATGTGGAATTGGCATAAATACCCTATCACGTATTGAAAACGGCAATGCTAATTGCACTTTATCCGCAGTATTTTCAGTCTTACAAGGGTTAGGGATCAAACTCACGACAAAAGAGCTATTAACTCCTAGCTCTCACTCTTTAGCAGATAACGAATGGGTTTAACACATGGATAATAAATTAGATGCCTACAGCCTAAACACAAAATTTTCAGATTGATTAATCGGTTCACTCATATTGAACAAAGAAACAGGCTTGCTTAAATTAGAATACAATAAAGTGTGGCAGCAAAACGGTTTCCCCATATCACCAAGCTTAACGCTTGATAATAATCACGATAACTCTGTTGCATACAGTTTCCTTGATAATGCCTTACCAGAAGGAGAAGCTTGTTTACTGCTGGCCGAAGAAGCTGGGGGGGCCTGTAACAGTACCTTTAAATAAACCAACTAAATTGTACTTGTAATAGTGCTGATTAAACCTTTCCATTGCTTAGACTTTTGTTCAATACCTACAGACGCCATTAAAGCCTTTAAAGTCGCTATTTGAGCTTGAGTAGGTTGTATAAATGAACGATTGTAGTCACTATTCCAGATCCCCAGTTCAGCTTCAAATTGCGCTTCTTTAAGCATTGACGACATTTTTTTATTTACTGTCCATGAAAGTAAAAATACAGCTCTATCCCATTTGTTAAGGTGATGAGAAATAGCCACACAAGATAATGCAGTATGAGGGTATGCTGATTCGTCGATTATGCGTATCAGTTCATTCACACCAACATGAACCTTCACCTTCACAATTAACTTTGCAGAGTTCTTACACACGGATGGCGCTGGGTCTTTTAACCCTTTGAGCAGGTATATTTCACTATTTTGTGGGTCAAGCCTTAACAAACTATTAAGCGCCTGTTTTCTCAAAGAGGGCGTAACACTGTTATAAAAAGATTTGATTTTTTCCAAGTCATCATGACTGTTAAGGTAGCCAAGTCCCCAAATAGCAGCTTTGGTTTTTACGCTTGTTGTGAAATTATTCCGATATAACGACACGGCGTCTTCGCCATTTTCAAGGCAATACTTTATGGCAAGCTCGCGTACCGAGGTATGGTGGTCAAATAAAGCATTTTTAGCAACCGTATCAGCATCATCTGCACAGAGCAAATACCGCAATGATTCCTTTCGAATAGGCATAAATGCGTCTTTCAATAAAGACGAGTAATACCTCTCTAACTCGTCAGGGTACATTTTTTTGGCCCATCGAAAGGTGTTCATTCTCACTAAAACGTCTTTGCTTAAAAACGCAACCGACAATAAATTAGGTACATCAATGAATTGACTTCGAATTGCTAACTGTAAGCACAATCTTGCAATATCACTATTTGCGTTATGAAGCCCGTCGAGCAAATAAGATTCATTTGATTCCGCCAACAATAAAACTTCAATGTGCTGGATGAGATGTTCGTGATCTGCTCTATGGCACTCTCTTAAATGGTATATATGTGGCAGGCATTGAATAATTGAGTCTAGGTGCTCTGTTATGATCAATTTTTTAAGTGACTTTATTGCAGCAGCCCTAATTTGTGGCACCCAATCATTAACACGCAGAAGCAAACTTGGAATTGCTATCGGATCACCTAAATAACCTAACTTTGCAGCGGCATTCTCTCTCTTGTAGCCATCTCGGTGATTACTTAACTGAATCAACTCTTCGACAGTCGCGACCCATTCAGTTGCTACCCGCTCTGTTTCCATCCGCAGGTTACTTGAATTGTCACGGAATACTAACTTTTTCAATTTTATAAACAGACGCTGCAAGCTAAGCAATTTTACATCCTTTTTTTCATCCCAATGGCAATACTTGAATACTATATAAAATTGGGACATAAGCGCAACGTAACAAAATTAAGATCTGGGTAAATCTACATTTAGTCTTGTTGTTTAACGTCGCAATACCAGTAAATAACATGAATACGCGCTTCGCACCTAAATAAAACCACACTAAAAAGTCGTAATAGCTGGCGGCTTTATACCTCTTTTTAGGAAGTTCTATTTACTCCTTGCGTTTACTTACCCCATTCTCAGCCCTCCCGCGGGGCGTTCACTGCCAATAACCGAAACTCGACCTCATCTCCCATCACATTCTCGGCCAGCTCTCACCAAACACTGTCAACAAATGTAAACATGACGTTTACATTTTGGGCGTTTCGAAATATTATGTATACCGAAGTCCTAATACGGCTAAAAGCACAATATTTGGCTGTTTTTCGCTGATACACTCCTTACCTTGAAGTATTCATTGTTAACAGTGTGTATGTGTATATATGGAACAACTTCTCCCCTAAAAAAATAAGGATAAGGATGTGATAGATGGTGATGACCTAAGGGCGATGAGAGTCAATGCAGGTATTTCTCAAGACACCATGGCTAAGAAACTTAAGTGTGATAGAAAAACCGTCATCAACTATGAGTTAGGTGTGAGCGATATTCGCTCTAAACAGCTTTTCATGTGGCTGGTATATTGTAAGATAGACTCAGGATCCTTGTTAAACGAAATTAAGCAGATCCGTGATCAAGTCAATCGTACAAAAAACCCAAGCTTACAGGATGAAGAAAAATGCAAAAAATAAGTCTACTTAAAACTCTTAGCGCTATGAATTTTTTAATAAAGGGAAATGGACCGCGTACGGAAAAGCTTGCAGGCGATCAGAATACCAATAAGCTCAATCAAGAATCTTGTACTTTAGTATTTGCTGGCACCGCCGTAAAACCTACTAGGCCAGCTGTAGCAACACATGCCCCAATTATTCCTATAGATATTTTACAAGGATAGAAAATGAAAGTCTCTGACTTAATTTTACTCAGTATTGGTTCAATGCTGTTTTTCTATATTCAACTTTGGGAACACCAAATCGTCACACCTCTTTACTTGTTGCTTCTCGGTGTTTGCGCAGCCTACGGCGTGTATAGAAAAGATATTAACATGACCCACATAGCGATCTTTATTTTAGTATTAAATACGATCCCCCATATAATTTTTGAAATTGGCATAATTGATTACGTAACTCCATATCAAGATCAACTAATACGGGGCATGCTAATTTACGGTATCCAGTTGTTATTCAGTCTCATAACTGTAATAACATTAATCTTTAGAGTTCAAATTTCCCGAGTTCTATCTAAATCCAAGCATATTGCATTAACTCGCTTTGATGGCATATTCCATTGGCTTTACATGTATACATTTACAATCTATTTACTCGCCCTTTTAGAAAATATCGCATGGGCCTATTTCGAAATGAAATCTTGGACATTAATTTACGATAACTTTGAGGGATTGATTTATGTTGCATGGGCATTGTGTTGCGGTACCTTGCTAGCCATGATGATCACCTCTACAAAATCAAACCATCATGATGAAAAAGAAGAAGCTATTTCTTAAAGAAGTTAAATAAATTAAGAAGACGCAATAGGCTATGATTTAGCCATGAATTAGCTGCGTCTTCAAATTTCTTTATACCGTTCGCGTTTTATACGGCTTTCTTTATGCAGCTTTCTTTATGCAGCTTTCTTTATGCAGCTTTCTTTATGCAGCTTTCTTTATGCAGCTATCTTTATACCGTTATCTTCATACCGTTATCTTCATACCACATTCTTTCTACAGCTTTCTATACAGATATCACTTTCAAGTTTTAAGTTTTAAGTACCCCAGCGCTTATAGTTAGATTATAAACGGGTGGTTATTATAACCCCCCAACTTACTGCCTGCCCCAAAACCATTTCGCCTCAAGGTCATTTCACCAGTCATTCCCCCCTAACAAAATAGAGTCACATTTACCCGGTACACTTGCTCTACTCAGCATTGAGCTACTGCATGTATTTTCAGTAAACACTCCTTGTATACAGCGTCGGTTTACAGGCCCTATATTTCAAAATACTATGTTTATTAAAAATACTATGTTCATTAAAAATATGATGGCCATTAAAAATACGTCGCTCATTAAAAAAGGAAAAATATGATAGATGGTGATGACTTAAGAGCGATGCGCATCAATGCCGGTATTTCGCAGCAAGGCATGTCGAAAAAGCTCAAATGTGACAGAAAAACCATTCACAACTATGAAATTGGCGTGAGTGATATCCCCTCTTCACGATTATTCCAATGGCTTACCTTTTGCAAACTCGATTTATCAATATTATTAAACCAAGTGAAAGCAGTACGCGGCGAAGCGAGTAAAAATGGTCAGTCGAAGCTGCTAGACATCATGTCAGTGATACTGCTGTTTAGCCCGTTATGGAGTCACTTAATCGTCACCCCCCTTTATTTATTACTGCTTGGTGTTTGCGCAGCTTACAGCGTGTATAGAAAAGATATTAACATGACTCACATCGCAGCTATTTTATTTACTTTAACAGCTGCAAATCATGTTGTTTTTGAGGCCGGAATTGTAGATTACGTTACACCAATTGAAAATCAACTCATACAAGGCACATTGCACTTTGGGATTCATTTAATGTTTAGCTTAACAATGGTAATTGCTCTAATGTTCAGGGTGCAATTATCTCGGTTTCTGTCTAAGTCCAAAAGAATCGCCTTAACGCACTTTGATGGTATATTCCATTGGCTTTACATTTACGCTTCTCTGATCTACTTACTCGCCCTTTTAGAAAATATCGCATGGTCCCATTTCGAACTGAAATCTTGGACGCTCATCTACGATAACTTTGAGGGATTGATTTATATTGGCTGGGCGCTCTGTTGTGGTGCATTACTGGCTATGATGATTAGCTCGACAAACTCACACTGTTGTAACGATAAACAAACGACTGGCAATGAATAACCAAGGGCTATAAGTAAAAAGGGGGATCAGTTAAGTCACGCTTTCTGCTGCTCAGCGCTGGTTTAAACGGCGCTGACTTAAACCGCTTTGGCTTACGCTTGCTTGCCTTAAAAAGTATGATTTCAAAAGTAATGGCTTTATGGCCGTGACGTTCAACGCACTCCACTTCAGCCCCTTGTTAACAACGCTTAGCATTGTATGCGACATAAAATAAAGTCTTAGCCTCTATACTGCCCCTCTACACGCTTATGTAAACCGTAAACTCACGAGTAGTTGCACTATTTTCTTTATATTTCATCATTTTGTAACGTTATTTGTGATTTCGTCGTATTTTATTTTTCGATGAGGAGATTTTTCCACACCGAATAACACAATATATTAACACCAACACATAATTAGCTAAATAATATGTCAATACAATGCTTTAACATGGATATCGAAGCGAATACCCCGTCTATTAACGGACTTAATAGCACTATCAATACGGCCAGTACAGTGCTTATGTGCCGACTTGATGCGCATATTTCTTGTACAGAACGTCAACCACAGCGTGATTTGTTCATAAATACGCATAATACGCGATATAACGGTGTTTATAACGCACCACACAACAAATTGTACACCCTTTGCTTACAAACTAGCCTAAGTGCATTTGCCATGCTGCGCTTTTTAGCTGGGTCCTCTGACGCACTTAAAGCAAGCCCTCAGAGTGCTTCCCTTTACTCATCGGTCGAGGTGTAACATGAAAAACAACTCTAAAAAAAGACAAACCAAAATAAACCGATTTGAAAAAGAACTACAAAAGTCGATTCGCAATTTACGTAAAACCAGGGGTCTTACTCAAAAGCAGCTGGGTAATATGTTAGGCGTCGATCAAGCCACCATCAGCAATTTTGAAAGTGGTAAAACCGTGATGAGTATTACCCAGGTTTATGAAATGTTGCTTATTTTTGGCAATGACTTTTCTAGCCCTAATATTGCGCAATTAATGGGAAATAATCAGGCTGGTACAGCACTGGTTGCTTAAATGATATTGCTATACAACAGAGTAGCCCCAATCTGATTTTACTACGTGTTCTGGGGCTCTGTTTTATAATGGCAAACAACTTGGATTCGTTTTTATGGCTACTGTCATGATGCTCTATCAATATCTCTTGCCCAATTGCTTATACTCTCTGACTTAGCGACCTGTTACAACGACCTCTTGCAACAACAATGCGCACTATCTATTAAAACACCCTATTAGACACCGATTAGCGCCCTCCTTCTTGATCCTGAGTTAAAAACACATTTTGTTACGCATAATGTGTACCCACTACATGAATTAAACTTGATTGAAAAACACACAACCATTGCGTAATTTATTTAGACCGATTCGTTCGGTACAACATAAAAATACAACACGTAAAGGAATTAACATGAAAATAAAACTCAACAAGAAGTCACTAAAACAATTAGATAACAGCCAGCATACACTTGCTAAAGAGTTAACCCCCCAAGCGGCTGGTGGGCAATATGCGTCATCGCCTTATAACGCAGGTTGTATGAGTTACCAAGGGTTAACTTGCCCCACTTCTCCGTATGATCCTGGCTGCTAATTATAAGTGCGCTAAGCCATACCCCGTATGGCTTTTTAAAATACGTTGATCCATTGATAAAAACCCGCCACTATTTACCCTATGTTACGTCTGTTATGCCATTAGCATGAAATTACTCGAAAATGTTCCACTTTTAAAACAGCTTGAGATCATCAATCGACTCAATTTTTTCAATGAGTTTACTCTGTCTGAACGGCAGGTATTACTTGAGTCATTTAGTCATTTATATTTAGTGCATGAGAAGCATCATGCATTTAAACGCTTTGAGCTCGATAACCGCTTGTTTATTATATTAAGTGGCGAGTTTATAATTTTCAAAAAAAGTCAGTTACTTGAATTAGGCCGCGTAGGCCCTGGGGAGTTTATTGGTGAAGGCGCTTTTATTTGCCATAAAGAACACTCTACCAGCGCCAAAGCACTCAAAGACAGTATTTTATTGGCCATTACCCCAGAAGCTATGACACGCCTCCCCAATGTAATAAGAGAAAAAGTAAAAGACAAAATCATCGAAGGCATGAGTGCACGTATTAGTACATTAAGTAACTTTATTGAAGATAATATTTAAGCTGTTTATCTTTTTCTTACATGGGTTTTAATACTTTTAAATATAAAAACCCTTGTATGAACAATTAAAAATAACCCCGCTAAGTGTCATTAAAAGCACCATTGTATTTATCTGTATAAATATTATTCACTTTACATGCATAGTACGCATGGTTAAATTTTGTACTCCACATTTAAAGGAATACAACATGAAACTCGTACTAAAGAAAAAAAACATGAAAGATTTAAAACATAATGCGAAAACATTGCCAGCAGAATTAACGCCCAATGTAGCAGGTGCAGGCGACTATACGTTACCTGTATGGAAGTGTATGAGCTATTTAGGCTGTATTAGCAATAACCCTCGCTTTGGCTGTTAATTTAACCATTTAACATTTAAATAGCCAAAGATAAAATTGAGCACTAAAATTATTAAAATGTTTTAGCGCTCAATTTTTGACTAACTGATAGCGTATAGTATACCGAATTATTAATCGACGCTTTCCCCGCTCAGTCTTAGCGAATTATGAGCGATTAAATAAGGCCGTAAACGCACTAAATAATGTTTCTAGTTCATCGATAGTGTTGTAATGCATACACCCAATACGCACGACGCCGCCTTTATCCATTACCCCCAGTTGCTCACATAAACCTTGCGCATAAAAGTTGCCATCCCACACACACATGTGCTGCTTACCTAAAAACTCTGAGACGTCTCTTGGGGCAATGCCTTCAAAGGTCAATGCAAAGGTAGGCGTACGCTCAGCCAACCGCGTTAAGTCGCTTATGCCAAATAACGTAATGTCTGGAAACTCAGCCAAGCGCGTTAAAAAGTATTCACTTAATGCCATTTCATGCTGCTTGGTGTTTGCAAATGCTTCACTCAAGCGCTGCCGACGAGGCGTTGTTTCAGGTAATCCACTTAAGCTTGCAATGTAGTCAATGGCAGCAACCACCCCAGCTAAGCCCTCAAAGCTCTGCGTACCGGTTTCCCAGCGACCAGGAATGATATCTTTGGCAGGCTCCACTTTGTAAGGGGTAAAACCTTCCAAATGCTCGCGTTTACCATACACAATACCCACATGTGGGCCAAAAAACTTATAGGCTGAACACGCTAGGAAGTCGCAGTTTAGTGCTTGCACATCAATGAGCTCATGTGGCGCATAATGCACCGCATCAACGTACACGAGCGCGCCAACTTGATGAGCCAATTCAACAATGCGCTTAATGTTGTTAATAGACCCTGTGGTATTTGATGCGTAAGTCACCGCGACTAATTTGGTGTTGCTGTTAAGTAACTGCTGATATTGGGTCAAATCAAGGGTGCAGTCAGCATCATTCACTTGTAGGGCATGAACTGTTGCGCCTTTGTCTTCTGCCGCTTGACGCCAAGACGACACATTCGAGAAGTGGTCGGCGTTAGTGACAATAACTTCATCGCTTGCTTGCCAGTCTCTTGAAATAGCACGACTGAAGCTAAAGGTTAAGCTGGTCATATTGGCACCAAACACGATCTGCTCTTGGCTGGGTGCATTCAGTAAATCAGCCACGGCTTGGCGCGCATTACTTAGTAGGTCAACGGTTTTTTCACTAGAGAAAAACGCCCCACCTAAATTAGAGTTGTAATACCCTAAATAAGCCGACATAGCACTCAATACCGACTGAGGTACTTGCGAGCCACCTGGGCCATCTAAAAAAATCGGCGACTGGCCGTTGACTTGCTGCATTAATGCCGGAAATTGGCGTCGTAGTTTAGTTAGGTCCATCATTCACTCGTTATGCGGTAAATACAAAACAATCTAAATAACCGACTTCATCAGCATTTAGTTTATTCATTGGTGTTGCGTTGTGCCACACTTCACGGTCATTGATCAAAGCAAACAACCCATCTTTTATTTCCATTTTAAAACACGGTTCAACATCTTTGTTTTCATACACCAATAACTCACCGCCAGCGATATTTTCATGAGACACACCACATACACACACATGATCGAAGCCATCTTGGTGAATACCTTCTGGTGCAGGAGGCGTATCGCTTTCAATGGCAAGCATGCGGAACTGGTGCACTTCAATATCACGCTCTTCTGCAATACCTGTCATCGCTCTAAATTCACTAAGCAGATGTTTAAAGCCTGTACTTTGCAATAAGCTGTCTTCTAGGTTTTCGTATACTCGCTCGACATTGCCCTGAAAGGTGTTAATGGCATCGTCTTGCACAAATGCTTTGGCTGGCTGAAGTGACACTTCATCTTGAACAAATTTAACCACAGAGTAACGGCGTTTCCTAAATGCACCATCGGCATAGGGGTTACTCGGTAATTGATTAAATGAGGGCTTCACTGCGTTGATATGCGCTTGTTTGATGAAACGTAGTTGAAGCAAATTCTGATTGTTTACTGCGGTCATTTTGCGCTCGCCTATTGATGAGAAATTGGCGATAATTCTAAGCGAATGGAAAATAAATACTGTCTAATTTACCTATTAAATTACCAGCAAAACGCAACAACAAACCAATAATTGAATTATTTTTAGATATTTATTTCATAAAATTTTGATACTTTGATTACGGTGTTTTACCCACAAAAAAGCCGGCAATACAGCCGGCTTTTTTCATTGCAAATAATGATCACACAGCTTGTTGAATGATCACATCATCGGCTTTTTTAGTGTACTGTGGCATTTTATGAAAGTTAAGGTAACGATAGGTATCAGCTGCCGTTGCGTTAATTTTCTCTGCGTATTCTTGATACTCCGTCGTTGTAGGTAGTCTACCAATAATGGCAGCCACTGCAGCCAGCTCAGCGGATGCTAAAAATACATTTGCGCCCGTACCCAAGCGATTCGGGAAGTTACGTGTTGAAGTTGATACAACCGTTGCTTTGTCGGCAACGCGTGCCTGGTTACCCATACACAATGAACACCCCGGCGTTTCTATTCGCGCGCCAACACGACCAAAAATACCATAGTAGCCTTCATCGGTAAGTTGGTCTTTGTCCATTTTGGTCGGTGGTGCAACCCAAAGCTGTGTTGGTAAACGGCCGCCATAGTTATCCAATAACTTACCCGCTGCGCGGAAGTGACCTATGTTGGTCATACATGAACCAATAAAGACCTCATCAATGCTTTGCCCTTGTACGGTTGAAAGCAAACGCGCATCGTCAGGGTCATTTGGCGCGCATAAAATAGGCTCGTTAATATCAGCTAAATCAATCTCAATAATATGGGCATAGTCGGCATCAGCATCGGCTTCCATTAACTCTGGATTAGCTAACCATTCTTGCATTTTAGTAATACGGCGCTCGATGGTTCGTACATCACCATAGCTTTCTGCAATCATCCACTTAAGCATAACAATGTTTGAGTTAAGGTATTCAGCGATTGATTCTTTAGAAAGCTTAACCGCACACCCTGCTGCAGAACGTTCAGCAGATGCGTCAGACAGTTCAAAGGCTTGCTCAACGGTTAAATGCTCAACCCCCTCAATCTCAAGTACTCGGCCTGAGAACTCATTGACTTTGCCTTTTTTCTCAACCGTTAATAACCCTTGCTTAATACCATAATACGGTATGGCATGGACTAAATCGCGTAGCGTGATCCCCGGCTGCATTTCCCCTTTGAAGCGTACCAAAATAGACTCTGGCATATCCAATGGCATAACCCCAGTTGCAGCTGCAAATGCGACTGCGCCCGACCCCGCAGGGAACGAAATCCCGAGCGGGAACCGCGTATGTGAATCGCCGCCAGTCCCCACTGTGTCTGGTAATAGCATACGATTCAACCAAGAGTGAATAACTCCATCTCCCGGACGTAATGAAACACCACCACGGTTCATAATGAAATCAGGCAAAGTATGATGTGTATTCACATCAATTGGCTTCGGATAAGCAGACGTATGGCAGAAAGACTGCATGGTTAAATCTGCCGAGAAACCTAAACATGCTAAGTCTTTAAGCTCATCACGCGTCATAGGGCCTGTTGTATCTTGAGAACCAACGGTGGTCATTTTTGGCTCACAATATTGGCCAGGGCGTATGCCTTCGACACCGCAGGCTTTACCCACCATTTTTTGCGCTAACGTAAAGCCTTTATTTGATACTTCAGCAGCGGCAGGCTTACGGAAGATAGTTTCAGCTTCTAAGCCCAAAGAGGTACGCGCTTTATCTGTTAAGCCTCTGCCTATGATCAAAGGAATACGGCCACCGGCACGTACTTCATCTAGGATCACGTCTGACTTAAATGCAAAGGTAGAAAGGACTTCATCGCTATCATGGCGCTTAACCACCCCCTCATAAGGGAAAATATCGATTTGGTCGCCCATATGCAGCTGCTCAACGGGTAGCTCAATCGGTAATGCACCTGAGTCTTCCATTGTGTTGAAAAAGATAGGTGCAATTTTTCCACCTAAACAAACCCCCCCAACCCGTTTGTTTGGCACAAATGGAATATCATCTCCCATAAACCATAACACCGAGTTGGTGGCCGATTTACGTGATGAACCAGTACCAACTACATCACCTACGTACGCCAGTGGTAAGCCTTTTTTCTTCAAGTCTTCTAACTGTGAAATAGGGCCAATTTCGCCCGACTTCTCAGGGTTAATACCTTCTCGCTCAATTTTCAGCATCGCCAAAGCATGCAGCGGAATATCGGGACGAGACCATGCATCTGGTGCGGGTGACAAATCATCCGTATTGGTTTCGCCGGTTACTTTAAATACCGTGACGGAAATCTTTTCTGCAACTGCTGGTTTATCAGTAAACCACTGTGCGTTTGCCCAAGACTCAATAACTTGTTGAGCGTATGTATTACCCGCTTTGGCTTTTTCTTCTACATCGTAAAAAGCATCAAACATTAACAATGTGTGCGACAGACCTTTTACTGCAATTGGCGCCAACGCGTCGTCATCAAGCAGCTCAATCATCGGGGCAATATTATAGCCCCCTAACATTGAGCCAAGTAACTCAGCTGCATACTCTTTACTGATCAGCGGTGATTGTGTATTGCCTTTAGCAACCGCTGCGAGAAAACCCGCTTTAATATAAGCAGCATCATCTACACCAGGCGGTACACGGTTAACAAGTAAGTCTAAGATGAACTCTTCTTCACCTGCGCTCGGTGTTTTGACGAGTTCGATTAAGTCTGCGGTTTGCTGTGCATCTAATGGCTTAGGGACGATACCCTGAGCGGCACGCTCTTCTACATGTTGACGATATTCTTGAAGCACAATTTTACCCTCTTGATGACGTAAATTGGCGCAGTGTTTGTGGAAATCCTAAACCTGTCGCCTTATATTCTTTAAGGTAATTATAAGGCCTTTGCATATCGATGAGAATAACGCAACTGGAACAAGCACTTATACTCATTATAAATACGATGAATGGGGATGGGTAGACATCTCTATCCTCATGAATATTTGTTAATTAGTAATCATTCGTAACTAAACCTAGCAAGATTTTGATTATTATATTTTTTATGTGCTTTCCAAGTTTTAGACACAAAGCAAACGCTATAACTCTTAGCCAGCATTTCTACGCGTAAAAGGCAGGTATTAAAAGACCGTAAAGATAAAACAAGCCATGCTAAAAAGTAGTCTTAACTTTATCTTCTTGATGTTATGGGCATTATTATGAAAAGGTGTGAGATATAGCGAGTATATGTGAAATGACTAAAAATAAGATACAAAAAAGCCGAGCTATTGCTCGGCTTTTTTAGTGTCTTCTACAAGACTTACTCTGCAGACTGCGCGTCTTCTTGAGCTTCTTCCGCCACAGGGCGACCTAGAAGTTCAACATAAGCCATTGGTGCATTATCACCAGCACGGAAGCCACACTTAAGAATACGAGTGTAACCACCTGGACGGCCTTCGAAACGAGGACCAATTTCGCTGAATAACTTACCAACTACTTCATTATCACGCGTGCGAGCAAACGCTAAACGACGGTTTGCTACACTGTCAGTCTTAGCCAGTGTGATTAAAGGTTCAATTACACGGCGTAACTCTTTCGCTTTAGGCACAGTTGTTTTGATGATTTCGTGCTTCACCAATGAACTAGCCATATTGCTGAACATCGCTTTACGATGGCTGCTGTTACGGTTTAATTGACGACCACTCTTACGATGGCGCATGACCCTATCCTTCTAACTAAACTAATATAGTAACTTAGCTTATTCAGCTAAGCTTGCCGGAGGCCAATTTTCTAGGCGCATGCCTAGAGAAAGACCACGTGAAGCCAGTACATCTTTTATTTCAGTCAAAGACTTCTTACCAAGATTTGGCGTTTTCAGAAGCTCGACTTCAGTACGCTGTACTAAGTCACCGATATATTGAATTTGCTCGGCTTTCAGACAGTTTGCTGAACGTACTGTTAGCTCAAGATCATCAACTGGACGAAGCAGAATAGGATCGAATTCTGGCTTCTCTTCTTTCTCTTCTGGCTCAGAAACATCACGTAAATCTACGAATGCATCTAATTGCTCAGCTAAGATAGTAGACGCACGGCGGATCGCTTCTTCAGGATCTAAAGTGCCGTTTGTTTCCATATCAATGATTAACTTGTCTAAATCTGTACGTTGCTCAACACGGGCTGATTCAACCGAGTACGCAATACGTTCAACCGGGCTGAATGATGCATCTAGCAACAGACGACCGATTGGACGCTCATCGTCATCAGAGGATAAACGACTTGACGCTGGCACATAACCACGACCACGTTCAACACGAATACGCATGCTGATCTCGCTATTATTTGCCGTTAAATGACAAATAATGTGATCTGGGTTGGCGATTGTTACATCTCCATCGTGCTGAATGTCTGCCGCTGTCACAGGGCCTACACCAGATTTTGTCAGGGTAAGAAAAACTTCATCTTTACCTTCTAGAGATACAGCTAAACCTTTAAGGTTTAACAAAATTTCAATGATGTCTTCTTGTACGCCTTCTTTCGCGCTGTACTCATGCAATACACCATCAATTTCAACTTCAGTTACTGCACATCCTGGCATAGACGAAAGTAGTATACGGCGTAAAGCGTTACCCAGAGTGTGACCAAAGCCACGCTCAAGTGGTTCTAAAACAACTTTAGAACGCGTTGGGTTGATAGCGTCGATATCGACTAATCTTGGCTTTAGGAACTCAGTTACAGAACCCTGCATTTTATCCTCTCTTAACTCTTAACTTTACTTCGAGTAAAGTTCGACGATTAATTGTTCGTTAATGTCCGCAGACAGATCAGAACGCTCTGGTAGGCGCTTGAAGCTACCTTCCAATGTCTTACCGTCAACTTCAACCCAAGTAGGCTTTTCACGTTGCTCAGCCAACTCTAGAGCTGCAATGATACGTGCTTGCTTTTTAGACTTCTCACGAATTACAACAGTATCTTCTGGAGTAACTACGAATGAAGGAATATTTACAACACGACCATTAACCATTACCGATTTGTGGCTTACTAGCTGACGTGCTTCAGCACGTGTGCTTGCAAAACCCATACGGTAAACTACGTTATCTAAACGTTGCTCTAAAAGTTGTAATAGGTTTTCACCAGTATTACCTTTTAGGCGAGCAGCATCTTTGTAGTAATTACGGAATTGCTTTTCAAGTACACCGTAGATACGACGAACTTTTTGCTTCTCACGTAACTGTAAACCATAATCTGATAGACGACCTTTACGTGCGCCATGCTGACCAGGTGCTGTCTCAAGTTTACACTTTGAGTCGATTGCTCTCACGCCGCTCTTAAGGAACAGGTCAGTACCTTCACGACGACTCAGCTTGAGCTTAGGGCCCAAATATCTTGCCATGTTCTTTCTCCTAACCTATTGTTATACGCGACGTTTCTTCGGTGGACGACAACCATTGTGTGGAATTGGCGTCACGTCAGTGATGTTTGTGATACGGTAACCAGCAGCATTCAAAGCACGAACAGCAGACTCACGGCCTGGACCTGGTCCTTTAATGAATACTTCTAGGTTCTTAAGACCGTACTCTTGAGCAGCAGTACCTGCACGTTCTGCAGCAACCTGTGCAGCGAACGGAGTAGACTTACGTGAACCACGGAAACCAGAACCACCTGCAGTCGCCCAAGAAAGAGCATTACCTTGACGGTCAGTGATGGTTACAATCGTGTTGTTGAATGATGCATGAACGTGTGCCATACCATCAACAACTTGCTTTTTAACCTTTTTACGACGAATTGGTGCTTTAGCCATAACTTACCTCACCTTATCTTTTGATAGGCTTGCGAGGACCCTTACGAGTACGCGCGTTAGTCTTAGTACGTTGACCACGAAGTGGTAACGAACGACGATGACGTAAGCCACGGAAACAACCAAGGTCCATAAGACGCTTGATGTTTAAAGTCACTTCACGACGAAGATCACCTTCAACAGTGTACTTACCTACTTCTTCACGAAGTACGTCAAGTGTTTCGTCTGAAAGCTCACCGATTTTAGTATTTTCGGCGATACCAGTCGCTGCTAAGATAGCCTTAGAGCGAGTTTTACCTACACCATAGATAGCAGTTAAACCGATTACTGCATGCTTATGATCAGGGACGTTAATGCCAGCGATACGGGCCACTAACACATCTCCTATATTTCGATTCGATTCCCATCTGTTTGAAAAGCCCGTAAGGATACTCAAACGAAGACCGAACCACATTTAAAAACACAGGCTAAGTATTATTACTTAGCCTGCATGAGTTTTACTAGCCTTGCCTTTGCTTATGCTTAGGCTCACTGCATATCACTCGTACTACACCAGCACGTTTGATAACTTTACAGTTACGGCAGATTTTCTTAACGGAAGCACGTACTTTCATTGCTCAACTCCGTGAAAATAACCCTAGCGGCCGTAGCCTTTAAGGTTTGCTTTTTTAAGCACAGAATCATATTGATGAGACATCATATGAGTTTGTACTTGTGCCATGAAGTCCATGATCACAACAACGATAATCAAAATTGATGTACCGCCGAAGTAGAATGGCGTTTGCCATGCCATGGTCATAAACTCGGGCACCAGACAGATAAAGGTTATATACAAAGCACCTGCCAATGTCAGGCGTGTCATCACTTTATCAATGTATTTAGATGTCTGCTCACCGGGACGAATTCCTGGGATAAAAGCGCCAGATTTTTTCAGGTTATCTGCTGTCTCACGCGGGTTAAATACCAACGCAGTGTAGAAGAAGCAGAAGAAGATAATAGCCGCGGCTAATACCATCGCATACAGAGGCTGACCAGGAGTCAACACTGCAGAGATAGCTTGTAGCACATCAGCGACCGGACCTTCACCTTGGCCGAACCAGCTTGCTATAGTACCAGGGAACAGAATTATACTGCTAGCAAAGATTGGTGGAATAACACCCGCCATGTTTACTTTCAGTGGTAAATGCGTACTTTGAGCAGCAAATACCTGACGACCTTGTTGACGCTTTGCATAGTTAACGACAATACGACGTTGACCACGTTCAAAGAACACAACAAGATAAGTAACAGCGAATACGATTACCGCAATCAATAGCAGTGCTAAAACATGCAAATCACCTTGGCGCGCCATTTCAGCTGTCGAACCAATCGCAGACGGCAGGTTAGCTACAATACCAACAAATATCAGAACTGAGATACCGTTACCGATACCACGCTCTGTAATTTGTTCACCCAGCCACATAAGGAACATAGTACCAGTTACTAAACTCACCACTGCGGTGAAGTAGAAACCGAAACCTGGATTAACAACCAATCCGTCCATCATGCTTGGTAAGCCAGTAGCTATACCTATTGACTGGAATGTAGCAAGCACGAGCGTGCCATAACGCGTATATTGACTGATCTTCTTACGACCTTGTTCACCTTCTTTCTTAAGCTCTATCATCGCAGGATGTATGTGCGTTAATAGCTGCATAATAATCGAAGCCGAAATATAAGGCATAATACCGAGTGCCAATACCGAAGCTCGCTCAAGCGCACCACCGCTAAACATGTTGAACATCTCAACAATGGTGCCCTTTTGTTGCTCGAAGAATTCGGCAAGTACAGCGGCGTCAATCCCAGGGATCGGCACAAATGAACCCAAACGGTATATAATGATAGCACCCAATACAAAGAGTAATCGACGCTTCAGTTCCGCAAGCCCACTTTGTGCACTTTGCATATCTTGACCTGGTTTAGCCATTTTGTACTTCCTTAGTCTTCTACCTTGCCTCCGGCAGCTTCAATAGCTTCGCGAGCACCTTTAGAAGCCTTAAGGCCTTTAACGGTAACAGCGCGTGAAACATCGCCAGATTTAACAACTTTAACGAACAAAACGTTCTTTTTAACTAGACCAGCTGCCTGTAGCGCGCTTAGGTCTACCACATCGCCTTCAACTTTAGCGATTTCGTACAAGTTTACTTCTGCAGATACTAAAGATTTGCGTGAAGTGAAACCGAACTTAGGTAGACGACGTTGCATAGGCATTTGACCGCCTTCGAAACCAACGCGTACTTTACCGCCAGAACGTGACTTTTGACCTTTGTGACCACGACCACCAGTCTTACCAAGACCAGAACCGATACCACGACCAACACGTTTAGCAGCAGTTTTTGAACCTGCAGCAGGAGAAAGTGTATTCAAATGCATTCGAATTACCCCTCAACCTTAACCATGTATGAAACTTGGTTGATCATACCACGTACACATGCTGTGTCTTCCAACTCAACAGTGTGATTGATACGACGTAAACCAAGGCCACGTAAAGTCGCTTTATGCTTCGGTAAACGACCGATAGAGCTCTTTACTTGTGTAACTTTTACAGTTTTATTAGCCATGGTTAATTACCCCTGAATCTGTTCAACAGTCAAACCACGTTTTGCAGCAATACCCTCTGGAGAATTCATGTTCTCTAGAGCTGAAATTGTTGCACGAACAACGTTGATTGGGTTAGTTGAACCGTAACATTTAGAAAGAACGTTCTGTACACCCGTTACTTCTAATACTGCACGCATTGCGCCACCTGCGATGATACCAGTACCTTCAGATGCTGGTTTCATGAACACTTGTGAACCTGCGTGACGACCCTTGATAGGGTGTTGCAGTGTGTTACCGTTAAGATCAACGTTGATCATGTTACGACGCGCTTTTTCCATTGCTTTTTGAATAGCAGCTGGTACTTCACGTGCTTTACCGTAACCAAAACCTACTTTACCTGCGCCGTCACCAACTACTGTTAGTGCAGTGAAGCTAAAGATACGACCACCTTTAACTACTTTAGACACACGGTTCACCGCAATTAGCTTTTCAGCTAAATCAGGCTGTTGTTGCTTTGCTTCTACGTTAGCCATTGTCTACTCCTAGAATTGCAAACCGGCTTCACGCGCAGCATCAGCTAGCGCCTTCACACGGCCGTGATATTTAAAGCCACTGCGATCAAAAGCTAGCTTTGCTATGCCTTTGTCAGCTGCACGTTCAGCAACCGCTTTACCTACAGCTTGTGCTGCAGCCACGTTGCTTGTACCTGTAACTGTTTCGCTAATTGCTTTCTCAACAGTAGAAGCAGCAGCCAGTACAGTACCCTCAGCATTAACAACCTGAGCGTAAATGTGACGTGGCGTGCGGTGGATAACAAGACGCGTTGTGCCTTGTTCAATAAAATTTCTACGTGTGCGTTTAGCACGACGTAGACGAGCTGTTTTTTTATCCATCGTCTTACCTTACTTCTTCTTGGCTTCTTTACGACGCACATGTTCGTCTGCATAGCGAACACCTTTACCTTTATAAGGTTCTGGTGCACGGTATGCGCGAATGTTAGCAGCTGTTTGACCAACAACTTGCTTATCTGCGCCCTTAACAAGAATCTCAGTTTGGCTTGGAGTTTCAATCGTGATACCCGCTGGGATCTCGAAATTAACTGGGTGTGAAAAGCCAAGAGTCAAGTCTAATACTTTACCCTTAACTGCCGCACGATAACCAACACCGATTAACTGAAGTTTCTTCTCATAACCTTCATTCGTACCAACAATCATGTTGTTGATAAGTGCACGAGCAGTACCTGCTTGTGCCCATGCGTTCGCAACTTCACGAGGTGTAGTTGCGATCACGTTATCAGTAAGAGTTACTTCAACAGCGTTGTTAATAGTACGAGTCAACTCACCGTTTTTGCCTTTAACTGTGATGTCCTGGCCTTTAATTGTAACTTCTACACCGGCAGGAACTGAAATTGGAGCCTTCGCTATACGAGACATTGTTCCCCTCCGATTAAGCTACAAAGCCAATGATTTCACCACCAACACCAGCACTACGTGCGGCACGGTCTGTCATCAAGCCTTGAGAAGTTGATACGATAGCGATACCTAGACCACCCATTACCTTCGGTAACGCGTCACGTTTCTTATAGATACGTAGACCTGGGCGACTAACACGCTGGATGTTTTCAATAACAGCTTTACCTTCGAAATATTTTAATTCGATAGTCAATTCTGCTTTTACGTCACTAGATACAGCGAAGTCAGTAATGTAACCTTCGTCTTTAAGTACCTTTGCAACTGCTACTTTCAGCTTTGAAGTAGGCATTGCAACAGCAACCTTCTTCGCAGTCTGACCGTTACGGATACGTGTGAACAAATCCGCAATAGGATCTTGCAAGCTCATTGTCTTACTCCCGTGATTCTATTACCAAGAAGCCTTTTTAAGGCCAGGAATTTCACCGCGCATAGCTGCTTCGCGAACTTTAATACGGCTCATGCCGAATTTACGAAGGAAACCATGTGGGCGGCCCGTAATGTTACAACGATTACGTTGACGTGCAGGGCTAGAATCACGCGGTAGAGCTTGTAGCTTTAATACCGCATCCCAACGATCATCTTCTGATGCATTTACATCAGAAATGATAGCTTTTAGTGCCGCACGCTTTTCAGCGAACTGAGCAACTAATTTAGTGCGCTTTGCTTCGCGCGCTTTCATAGAATTCTTTGCCATAACCCTACCCTTATTTCTTAAATGGGAAGTTAAACGCTTCTAACAACGCACGGCCTTCCTCATCAGTTTTCGCAGAAGTTGTGATTGTGATATCCATACCGCGAACACGGTCTACTTTATCATAATCGATTTCTGGGAAGATGATTTGCTCACGTACGCCCATAGAGTAGTTACCACGTCCGTCAAAAGACTTAGCACTTACACCGCGGAAGTCACGAATACGAGGCATTGCAATTGAGACTAAACGCTCAAAGAAATCCCACATACGCTCGCCACGTAGGGTTACTTTACAACCAATTGGGTAGCCTTCACGAATCTTGAAGCCAGCTACTGACTTACGTGCTTTCGTGATAAGCGCTTTCTGACCAGAGATTGATTCTAGATCTTTTACTGCATTTTCTAGAATTTTCTTGTCAGCTAGGGCTTCGCCCACACCCATGTTTAATGTGATCTTTTCGATCTGAGGGACTTGCATAACAGAGCTGAAACCGAACTTCTCTTGAAGTTCAACTACTACTTTGTCTTTATATACTTCATGCAGTTTCGCCATCGTCTACTCCAACTATTAGATAGTTTTACCAGTAGATTTGAAGATACGTAATTTCTTACCGTCTTCAATCTTGAAACCTACACGATCCGCTTTACCAGTTTCCTGGTTGAAGATCGCAACGTTTGATACGTCGATTGACGCTTCTTTCTCAACAATACCACCAGCTTGTTGCAACTGCGGAACAGGCTTTTGGTGCTTCTTGATTAAGTTAATGCCTTCGACAAATACTCGACCAGCTTCAGTTACAACTGAAAGCACTTTTCCGCGCTTACCTTTGTCTTTACCGGCTAGTATAATTACTTCGTCATCACGACGGATTTTTGCTGCCATGATAGATTCCTTATAGTACTTCTGGGGCTAGTGAAACGATCTTCATGAACTTTTCAGTACGCAGTTCACGAGTCACAGGGCCGAAGATACGAGTACCAACAGGCTGTAAGCTATCATTTAAGATAACAGCCGCATTGCTATCGAAACGGATCAAAGAACCGTCCGGACGACGAACGCCTTTTCTAGTACGCACAACTACCGCGTTTTTAACATCACCTTTCTTCACTTTACCGCGAGGAATAGCTTCTTTAACAGAAACTTTAATGATGTCACCAATCGCTGCATAGCGACGGTGCGAACCACCAAGGACTTTTATACACTGCACTTTGCGAGCGCCGCTGTTATCAGCAACGTCCAGCTGAGTTTGCATTTGGATCATCTGAATGAGCTCCGGTGTAGTTTTAACACGCTTTAATTTGTTTAAAATCAAAGCACTTCGATTAAATACCACTCAAAAAACAATTACATTGTCGTTCAAGGGCGGGCAATTGTACCAGCAAAGTGCTAGGTTGGATAGCTCAATTTTTAATTAATTTACGTATTCCACCGAGTTTCGCTGAGTACTTTTCTGATATGAGGACAAGGGGTTAGTTTTTCAAGATAGAAATTTAAATACACTCAATAGGTTAAGTTTTGACCAGCTATTTTGCATTTTATAAAAAAACTGTATTTAACTACTCCATTTAATTACTCGACGCCCAACCTTTTCATTATTTGCAACAATGCCAGCAAACATTTTTAACGTAAGCTTTATACGTAGAGCAAAGCTCTTACAGATAAACTCCACCAATTACCACCGAGATTGACCGCCACTTTTTTTACGCTACTGTCTGATGTTGCCATTCGTGATTTTAACACCCCCCGTTATTTCCCCTAGTTAACGGGCCATTTTATGTCGTGTATCTTCCTATTCAACAACCCTTATTGGGGGTGCTCAAAACTTAAAGCAATACTCAGCAGGTTCTATACGCAGTTGCTCTTGATAAAAGTCTGTTGGCAGTACAATGGCATGTGAGTCATTACCAGTGGCCTTCGATTTAAGCTGTTCCATCAATCTGACTCTTTGATTAAGCCAATGTTCACTAAAGCGTGGATTGTTTTTTAAATGAGAGACAGCCCTAAACTCAAAATAAATCGTTCGCCGAAGGTCATTCGTTAATTGCTTGTCTGAGCCATGCACGGTATTAACATGGTGAATAACCACATCTCCCGCCTTTACCGCTATATTTTGACTTGCCACAGAGCCCTGCTCCACTGCCTCTTTGAATTCACATACACTGTGTGCTTGCACCTGTGAACCTGGGATCACTTTTAATGCCCCTTGCTCTGCGAGTGAATCATCTAAATAAATCCCCATTGTCACAATCCTTTCATCTGATCTCACAGCCATGTCTCTATGCCAGTCAAATGACTCTGTGTTAATAGGGTCCTTGATCACAAGCGACTCATAAACGGGTAATACGGGTTCGCCAATCAATGCTTCAGCCACGTTGAGTACATTTAAATGGGTCAGCAAAGATGCAAAGTGTACTTGATATCTAAATAAGTCATTAATACGAGATATTGATAGCTGCCCGCTTTGTTTATACACGGCAATATTGTTGAGGTCTTTTCCTTGCATAGCCATCACTTTCGCATCAAATAGCAGTTGCTGTGCGTAGACTTGAAGTTGTGCTAACAACGCTGCTTCAATGCCTTGCTCAATGACGATATACCCTTGCTGAGAAAATTCATTTTGCCACTGTTGTTTCATATCTAAATATACCTTTTATTTTTATTCATATATGAAATAAAGGGCCGGTAAATCGGCCCTTTATTTAATACGCACTCTATATGTAACCGATTATCCCCCAAAAAGGCCTTTGAATTTATCTTTCAATTTATCCTTTAATTTGTCTTTCACGGTATCTTTTGCGGCACTACTTATATCTATATTGACATCCACCTTATGAAAAGGCCCTTTAATGCGCAGCGGCACTTTAAAGCCGGTGCTTTTATCCGCACTGGCTTGCCCTTCAACAGTATCGACAATACCGGTAACCAAACGATAATTAACATAAGTTTTAGGTAAATCCACATCACCAGAACCACTGATCCGTACGAGCGGACTCGCTAAGCTCAAATCATTGTTATGGCCAACACCGTTTTTGAATACAAAGCTGCCGGTTAATGCTGAGAAATCGGTTTTCTGTTGCGGATCATAGTCGGCATTTAAACCGTCTTTCAATGATGAGAAGTCACCTTTAAGCATCTCTTTGGCTTTACGAGTCATTTCAGCAATATTGGCGCCTTTAACCCCCCCATCTTTAAAGCTAAACGCCATCTTACCCGCAAGTGCTGAAACGAATTGCTTTTGACTTTGTCCGTGAGTTGTTAAGTTCCAATCGATACTGCCTTTGCCCAATACTTTATCAAAGCCAACGGCATCGGTAAGTAAAGGTTCCGCATTGATGTTTTTTAACGCAAAATTTGTTGCGATTTTATAAGGACTGGCTGTTGCATCCACTTTCACAGTGCCTTTACCGCTCCCTTCATACGCGTTGAACTCATCTAGACCTAGTTGCGCAACGCTATTTTTGAGTCGCAATGAAAATTGATTCTTGCCCAGCGTAATATCGCGGGCTTTTAAACCCGTAGAACGCACCACAACGTGCGCATTAAGTTGCCCCAATGCCGATAAATCAATTGGGGAGTCATCCCACACTATGGGCTCACTTGGTGTTTGAGTTTCGGCTTTTTCTGAGGTTTTTCGCTCTACTGGTTCAGGAAGGTAAGGATTTAAATCTAACATGCCTAAATCAATATTAGCGTTAATATTCGGTTTTTCCCCCAGTACAATTTTGCTTTGGCCTTTGATTTCTAACTCATCAAGTTTGGCAACCAAAGACTTCAGCGTAAACGTATTGCCAACAAACGACATACTTCCAGCAACACTAAATTGATTAAACGCGTTGTCTTTAGCTGATAACGCCATGTTTTGCCATTGAGTTATCGCTTTAACTGAGTTGCCAGCAAGGGTTAATTCGCCTTGAATGTTTTTACCTTGCTGCGCAATGACACCGTCGAACTCAACATTTAGTAATTGCGAATCAAGGCGCTGCTGAACACTGAACGTTTCTCCAACAATGGCCTTAGCGGGTGTATCAACCACTGAAGTCAATTCAAATTTCTGTGCTTGATAAGTAATTGCACCATTGATTGTTAATGCTTTATACAAAGACGGCAACTGAATACTTAAGTCAAGCTCATCGACGCGATGCTGTGCGCCGGTTTGGCCATCAATGTAAGCAATTGAGCCACCATAAATGGCCACTTCACCAAGACTGATATCAAAGCCGTTGGGTAATGACACAGCTGAGGCCGTTTGTGTATTTGGTTCTTGTGCAGTAACAGGACTATTTGGTTGGGTCGGAAATAGCTGCCAGTTGGGCTGGCCTTGTTTATCAGTTTCTAGCGTTATTGTTGGGTTATTAATAACAAAACGCTCTAATTTAGCCTCGCCTGATAGTAACGAAAGCCAAGGAATATGCACTGATAATTGCTCCATAGCGAGCATATGTTCGGTACTTCCCGATGGCATATTTGCAAAACGCACATTATTTAAGGTGATATTTAAGCTGGGCAATATCGATACCGTGCTATCACCCGCTATTTGCAAAGTCCTACCGGTTGTCGACTCAACTTGCTGTGATATTTCGTCTATAATCGTCTGTGTTGGTATCAAAAATGGCGCTGCGACTGCCACACCCACCACTACGACAACCAAGCCGCCAACAACTTTAACTACTGCGTTCATACCTTTCCCTATAAATCTGATTTGCGCTATGTCTATATAGTAGCCTTGCTACGCTATAAAATCATCAATGAGTTTGTGAGAGAATGTAGTCCAGTGCACAAATCAATGTGATTGAAAAACAAGTATTTCATCTTATAAACACGTGCCTAAACGCACTCATTACCTAACAACCCCCCAATTTGCTGGCACAATTATCTATTTCGGTGATTGTAACTTTCACATTCTTCGGTATGATCCACGGCCTTGTCTGTTTAGCTCACTATTGGCTAAACTATTATGATTAAAATGTATGCATATGTGTGGAGGCTCTCGCCAATATGAAGAAGTTGCTTATTTCCCCATCAAAAATGGCTCTAGGTGAACAAGAAAGTCAGATTTACCAAAGTATTTTAAAACAGGCCACCGAGATAAGCTTAAACCTCATGGCTGTTAAAGTTGAGCAACACCCAGAAGACTTTTTAAGTTGGTGTTATGAGCTATATGATATTGCTAAAAATCGTATCAACTTTGATTTGCTAGATGATCATCAGTTGCCTACAGTCAAAAAGCTTCAAGACTTATTAGGATCAGCCATCAGCTTTTTACAACTGAAAACGTTGCGTGTCACTCCATGGCCTGTACTGACCGGTTTCGTAACACAACATAGCGATGTGCTCGCACTTGAAGAACAACTCAAACTCACCGACTACATTGCAAACTTACGTGCAACACCATTGAAAGAAATGATTGTAGAAGACCGTTTAGCCTTTAGTGGTAAACATGCTGCTTCACTTGATCCTAGCATTTATAATTTTGATGTGGAGTGGTTTGCTTCAACTAAAAATGCCAAAGGCTTCCACCAATTATTTGCAGATTTCCCTGGCGAGTTTGATACTGCACTCGCATACATTCCACTTGAAGGTGGGGTCAGTGAGCAAGATTATCAGCAATTTATGGTTGCCTATCTAACCGCCTTTGCTAACAGTGACGAAAAACCAACTCTGGCACCAGCTACCCGCTTACTTGCGATGCGCCGCCCTGATGTATTTACACCCATCACCAATGCGAAACTAGACGCTTTATGTTCTTCTTTAGGTATCACTAAACTAAACAATCGTGATTTTGAGCGCTATTGGACAGACATTGTTATGACAATTCACGCTATGCCTTGGTTTACTATGACCTCACCTGCAGATGAATTTGAGCAGCAGCTTGCCAGTATCAAAGCGTTGATCCCTTGTTGGTTTTATCATGCAGACAAAGAAACCGCCAATCAGTCTAACTACATAAAATTACTAAACAAGCCAGCACGCAGTGCAAGCTCAGGGACTAGAAAAGCAGTGCGTCGCGGTAAAGAATCTGCCGAAATTTTAGTTGACCGAGCACTCAGTGATGAATCAATCCCTGAACATATTCGCGATAAACGTGACTCAATTGTGGCTGAAGTAGAAAAAGGCCGCAGTGTTGATGAGACCATCTCATTAATGCGTGCTATTTTTGGCTAACACGTCTGTGTGTGGCTCGAAATGAGCCATACACGCGCATTATGACTGTTAATAGAGCGATATCTGCATTGCGATATACCCGTGCAACTTTTCTTTCTTTGCACCACATTTGAGCAACTTTTTTACAACAACTTACCCCTTCACCCTAGCAAGAATAAAAAAATCAACTATACATCAATATATTGAACTAAAAATTCTTTGCTTTATTGCAACTGGCGCAACCATTGCAATATTCATGGCATCTCTAGCGCATTGAGGAATTACAATGAATAAACTACTACCACTAATCGTTGCATCATCATTTATGAGCGTTACTTCGTTTCACTCGATGGCCGAAGTCACCGCAAACGTCGCAGCCAGCTCGAATTATTTTTGGCGCGGTATAACACAAACCAAAGATGGCTCAGCAGTATCCGGCGGAATAGATTATAGCGACGACTCTGGGTTCTATGCAGGTACTTGGGTATCCAATGTCGACTTTGGCAATAAAACCAGTTATGAACTTGACTTATATGCTGGTTTCTCTGGCGAGCAAGGTCAATTTGGCTACGACGTAGGTTACATACACTATGCCTACCCTGATGCTGAGGGGAGCATCGATTTCGGAGAGCTATACGGCGCCTTAAGCTGGCAATGGTTGAGTTTTAAAGCAAGTTACTTAACGCATGCACAAGAAGACCAAAGTACGGAGGAAGAAATGCTGTATTTAGAGTTGGGCGCCAGTTTCACGATATTGAATGACACAGACCTGTCGTTCCATATTGGCCGCTCAAGTGGTGATACCGTTTTAGAGTGGACCAGTGAAGATGACGCTTATATGGACTATGGCGTCAGCGTCGCTAAAAATGGTTTTACCCTTGGCGTCGTCAAAACCGATTTAGATGCTGATGATGATGTCAAAGCCTATGTGAGCTATGGCCTCGACTTTGAGCTCTAGATTCAAAATTCTTAATACATATTTTTAATTTAAAAAGGGCCCGTGAGCCCTTTTTTCTTTATGGCACACTGTGCCCTGTGGAAGCTTGCCAGATTCGGTACCACTGCTCTCTATCCATGGATAAAGAAGCACTCTCTAGTGCCGCTTTAACTCGTGCGAGATTACCGGTGCCAAGCACTATAGAAGGCTTACTGGGCAAAGTGGCCAGCCAGCAATAAACCACCTGATCGATTGACTTTGCCCCTATCTCCTGTGCGACCTTGCTTAATGTCGTCTGCAACCGTAACGCTTTTTCATCACGATTACTAAACAGTCTTCCTCCTGCCAATGGTGACCAGAGCATAGGATGTATCCTTAGCTGCTGACATTGATCGAGTGTGCCATCGTCTAGCCCCTTCATTTCATAAGGTGAGCATTCAATTTGATTGGTTATAAGTGGAAAATCACAGCGAGATTGCAGCATAGATAATTGAGCTGGGGTAAAATTAGACACACCAAAATTCAAAACATCACCTTGACGCTTCAGTTGATTAAATGCCTTCGCCATTTCGTCAGCATCCATCAGGTAATCAGGTCGGTGGATCAGTAAAACATCTATTCTATCGGTATTAAAATGCTGTAAAGACTGCACTACAGAAGCCATTATATGCGTATAACTTGAATCATAGTGATTTGCTTTACCTGCCAAACCGGTTTTAGCGATCGCCGGACGAATACCACATTTGGTAATAATCTTTATCTCATCTCGAATACTGGGCGCCAATTTTAATGCTGCACCAAATGCAGCCTCACACTCATATTGACCATAAATATCAGCATGATCTGTATGAGTTATGCCCAGTTCAATACATTCTTTCAAAAACGACACACATTGCTGATCAGACAGCTGCCAATCTAACAAACGCCAAAACCCCATTACTAAGGGGTCAATCACTCGAGAACTCATTGTTTCACTCACACGTCTACCTGTATTTTTTCAATTATATTTTTAGCTTTATTCACTGCTCGCTCAACAGACTCATCACGCGCAAGCGCCACCCCCATACGACGAGTACCCGCAACTTCGGGCTTCCCAAACAAACGAATATCGGTGTGCGATTCGCTCAATGCCTCTGCCACGTTGTCAAACGCCACGCGATTTGAATTCCCTGTTACCAAAAGCACACTGGATGCTGAAGGCCCTGAAAAATGAATATGCGGAATGGGCAAACCTAAAATAGCACGTACATGAAGTGCAAACTCACTTAAATCTTGTGATATCAAGGTCACCATACCTGTATCATGAGGTCGAGGTGACACCTCACTAAAAAAGACCTCATCACCTTTAATAAACAGCTCTACCCCAAATAACCCACGCCCACCTAACGCATCAGTCACTAAAGTTGCCACGGCTTTGCTTCGCTCTAGCGCCAAAGCACTCATAGCTTGTGGTTGCCAGCTTTGTTGATAATCACCGTTTTCTTGTACATGCCCTATTGGCTCACAAAAACTCGTGCCTGCAATATGACGCACTGTTAATAACGTGATTTCATAATCAAACTCAACAAAGCCCTCAACAATTACGCGACCTTGCCCAGCCCGACCGCCCTCTTGGGCATGCTGCCACGCCAATTCGATATCTTGAGAATGCTTAACAACACTTTGCCCTTTCCCTGATGAGCTCATGATTGGTTTTATAACACATGGAAAACCAATTTCTGCAACGGCACGCTTAAAGTCATTTAAGGTATCAACAAATTGATACTTTGAAGTCGGTATATTGAGCTCTTCCGCTGCCAGTCGACGAATACCTTCACGATTCATGGTTAGCTGAGTTGCTTTTGCACTGGGGACCACAGTAAAGCCTTGTGCTTCCAGTGCGACTAACTTATCCGTAGCTATGGCCTCAATCTCAGGCACGATATAATCGGGTTGCTCTAGTTGAATGATGCGTTCAAGCTTGTCACCATCTAGCATAGACAATACATAGCACCTATCAGCCACTTGCATGGCGGGGGCATTGTCGTATCTATCTAAGACAACCACTTCACATCCTAAGCGTTTAAATTCGATAACCACTTCTTTGCCAAGCTCTCCTCCCCCACATAGCAAAACCTTGCATGCAGATATAGAAAAAGGCGTGCCTAACTTTCTTATTTTCATAATATTTCCTTGGTAAGGTAGAGTCGTATTCTATAGTGACTAATAAAAAAATGCTTGAGTAGTAAAGGTTTATTACAGTAAAAACGCTGGGTGACAAGTTTTTATAATGATGAATAATCAGCCAACCTTGATCCCTGTGGAGAGAACGGGCACAATACCCGCACCAAGTAAATGGAATGTTATTAATGTTAAGTACACAACCAAGGATTCAGGGACTTTACTGGTTTACACTTGTCGTTGGGCTATTATTTTGGGCCAGTAATTACTATTTATATTTCAACGTCGAACAGCTCATAGCCAGCTGGAAAACAGGCTTAACAATGTTATTTGGCTCGTTTGTCGCCGGATCGACACCATTAGGCGGTGGCGCCGTTGCATTCCCCATTTTAACTAAAGTGCTTGCGGTATCTGCTGAAGACGCAAAGGTGTTTTCACTGTTCATTCAATCTATCGGTATGTCATTTGCAACGCTATTCTTTATCAGTAAAAGAATAGAAATTGACTGGAAAACACTCAGTTACGCTCTGGTTTTCTCAGCCTTAGGGCAATTTGCATGCTTATTTATTCATATCGAAAGCGGCCTAGTTATCAAGCACATGTACACTTGTTTTTTATTACTGGTTGCAATTATATTGCTTGATAGCTTTACCCATACACCTAAGATATATCACCTTATTTTTGCGCGTAAAAGACTGGCAACTGCGGCATTTATTGGCGGGGTGGTCAGCGGCTTCTTAGGGGCCGGTGCTGATACATTATTGTTTTTTTATTATGTCATTCTGATGAAGCAACCTGCAAAAAAAGTGATCCCCACAACGGTTGCTTTGATGGCCGGCAACGCGATCATTGGTTCTGTACTCGTCTTATCCAGCAACACTGTACCTTCACCATTTGTGATATCTAGCTGGTTTTTTGCTGCACCTATCGTGGCCATAGGCGCGCCATTAGGCGGGCTTATTATGACAAAGCTTCCGGCAAAATCTATTCTCGCCATGGTTATTTTTATTATTGCTTTAGAGGCCGTTACTACCCTCACACTACTACCACTTAATTGGCTGGAAGCTACCATGGTCTATTTGCTATTGGGGTTATTGCTGGTCAAAATAAAAATCGAGATATTCTTTACACGATACAAACCTGGGGTACAAAATATCATTCTCACAACCGGGCTCATTAGCCGACGAACCCGTATTCCCCCCAAGCCTTAAAGTCTCTGTTATGTAATAATCGTGGTGCTGCTATATTTTTCACCATTTTCATACTGCAGCTGAAGTTTATCGCCGTGGGCAAGTGAACCGACACCTGCTGGAGTTCCTGTCATAACAATATCACCTGGGTAGAGTGAAAAAACCTGCGCAATATTTGCTATGAGTGCCTCAACCGAGTTGATCATCAAAGAAGTGTCACCGTGTTGCTTGAGCTCTCCATTAATCCAAAAACGATATTCACTGTCGTGTAAGTTGTGATGCTGTGATACCGGTGTAAAAGGCGTCAATGCACAACTCCCATCGTAGGCTTTCGCCCGCTCCCAAGGTAACCCTTGGCTTTTTAAACGTGTTTGTACACTACGTAACGTTAAATCTAACCCTAAGCCAACGCCAATCACAGCATCTGCATAATTCACGGTATCTCGGTCAACGACACTGCCAATTAGAATAACTAACTCTGCTTCATAATGGTGCTCACCTAAATCCTCTCGCAATGTTATTTCACTGCCAAATGATTGAAAACTACTGCTGGGTTTCATAAATAGCAATGGCTCATCAGGAATTGGGTTATTGAGCTCTTGTGCATGGGCCACATAATTCCGGCCAACACATATTGCCTTCCCTACAGGCAAGTCAATGATCCTTCCATCATCCCATGTCGCTTGATATCGCATATTCATTTACTCTCTGTATTTAATTAATTACATCACACATTCACATTTTTATAACGCATGTTGCGCCTCAGCACTGCACAGGTTATAACTTGCCCATATACTAACTAAAAAAATCAGGTGATCCTATGAAAGAGCATGCCAATATACCTCTGAGTGATTTTGTTGAATATCCTCAAGAGGAAATGCTGCAACGTGCTAATGAATACTTAGCAAACACCAAACGCCGTCATTCAATCCGCAGTTTTAGCGACCGCCCCGTCCCTCAGGAAATCATTGAAGCATGTATAAAAACAGCCGCGACTGCGCCAAGCGGGGCAAACCATCAACCTTGGCACTTTGTCGCAATTCATAGTCAAGATGTCAAAAAGCAAATTCGTCACGCAGCGGAAGAGCTAGAGCAATCGTTTTATGAAGGCCGCGCGGGAGAAGAGTGGTTAGATGCGTTGAAACCTTTGGGTACTGACGCACAAAAACCGTATTTAGAACATGCCCCATGGCTCATCGCGGTATTCAGTCAGAAGAAAGGCGGCATCCAAACCGAAGATAAAAATACCAATTACTATGTCCATGAATCTGTCGGACTCGCGACGGGGTTTTTAATTCAAGCGCTGCACAATGCTGGTCTTGCTACACTCACACATACTCCAAAACCAATGAGCTTTTTAACCGATATCTGCGGTCGAGACCGTGACAATGAACGCCCGTATATGTTGCTAATTGCCGGTTACCCCGCTGACGATGCCACGGTGCCAGAGCATGCTCTGGTGAAAAAGCCGTTCGATGATATTGCGACCATTTTATAGCTCAAACACTCACTCACATCTTTCGATGCTGAGTGAGTCATTGTATCTATGGCACTCAATCTCAATACCCGCTAAAAAAGTGCCATGACCAACAAACTAACACCGCGTATACTCAAGGCTCTTTCAGACAAAAAAGTTGATACAGTGACGTGATCAACGCAACCACTTTTTCATCACTTATCATGTAGTAAATCGTTTGTTTCTCTCTACGCGTGCTAACAATGTTTGCCTTTCTTAAACTCGCCAAATGTTGAGACAAAGCTGATTGTGAAAGCAGGACTTTATGATTAAGCTGCCCAACACTCATTTCGTTTTCAACAAGACTGCATAAAATCATCAACCGATGCTTGTTTGCCATCATTTTCAACAAGCTTGCCGCCTGCTCAGCATTGTCTGCCATATTTGCGAGAGTCATGCATCTGCCTATGTCAAATAGTATACCTTTAGTATAGTGTTCTACCGCGCTTCAGTCTAACATTAGAACTTGCTAATATAGTGATAACAAATATACTTAACATTCTATAAGTAAACTATATCAAGGTGCCTCATGCTCACTAGCGTACAAGATGTCTTAAAAACAGTTAGCCCTAATCAACGCTGTATCAGTGCAACACAAGCTAAAGTTGAACTATCAAACAAAGAAAGTTTACTGATTGATGTTAGAGAACCTAATGAGCATCAACAACAAGCTGTAGCACATGCTATGAACATACCCCGAGGGTTGCTTGAATTTAAGCTACCAAATATAGAAAAAGATGCGCAAAAACCCATCTACTTACATTGTGCGACAGGCGGACGAGCCATATTTGCCGCTGAACAGCTGACACGATTAGGCTACCAAGATATTAGTGTTATTACCTGTAAATTTGCAGAGATATACGACGCCTTTAAATAATTTATCTTACGCTCGACTCTCTTTAACACAGTGGTGACGCCTTTTTGTATAAAACTGTAGGGACCCATTAACGCTTCATCACAATTGCTTAATAATTACTCACAGCATCTTCCTTATGCACATGTATAAAATATCTCCAACGTTACAAATGTGCAAAAGGAACCGGTTATGTTTGAAAAAACGAGATTCATAGGAATACTGCTAACCACACAACTGTTACTCGCTGGGTGCAACAGCCATAACGATAACAAAGATCAAGATCCCTTATTAGGTATTTGGAACAAAACAGCCTATGGGGAAGTGTTAGAAATCACCAAAGATAAGATCAGTCGATTCGAGTATAACCAACACGGTTGCATGAACACTCACTCATTTATCAGAGGAACAGCACTCCCTACCGAAATTGACCAACTTAAACGACATTCTAATAACGAATTACATGTTGCTTATCAAGGAGAGTTAGTCATCTCCCGGTTTGATAAAGTAACAGGATTGCCAACCTCTTGCTTAACACCTATAGACACCACCAATGACATATCTGCAGTCCAAACCTTTGACTACTTTTGGCATACATTTAATGATTATTATGCATTTTTTGAATTAAGGAATGTAAATTGGCAAACACAATACGAGACATTTAGACCTCGTGTTACAAATGCAATGAGTAAAGAAGCCTTGTTTGAGGTGCTTGCGGCTATGATTGCGCCGTTAAAAGACGGCCATGTCAGCCTCAGCTCTGACTTTTCAGCATTTTCGGTAGGCAAACCCTCTCCACTATTTGACGCAATACAAGGGTTGGCGAATAGCGCGTTACGACACGGTGAGCAACCCAATGAGCAAGCTGTCACGCACTACATATTGTCTACCTATGAAAATACACTCACTCAATATATCTCACCATCAAGTCTGAATACATTTCCAACGGGTGATACATTGAAAACCTTTATTTGGGGTAAAACCGCTGACAATGTTGGTATATTGACTATCAACAACATGGCGAACTTCCATACGCATCCTCAAGCAACATCGACTGAAAACATGGCTGCACTGGAGCGTCATTTAGATAAAATCATGCTTGATTTGGCCGAAACTGAAGCACTTATTCTAGATATTCGTATCAACACCGGCGGCAGTGATGACTTAGCGTTGACTATCGCACAGCGATTTGCGACCCAAGACATTCTGGCTTTTAATAAACAAGCCATCAACAAAACCGGCTTGGGTTCACCATATCGTTCACTTGTGAAACAACATAATACCCCGTATAACAAGCCTATCTACTTACTTACTAGCCAAATCACCGCAAGTGCTGCAGAAGTATTTGCGATGGCGATGCTACAGTTCCCTCATGTAACTCAAGTAGGTGAAGAAACTTCTGGAGAATTCTCAGATATTCTCTCTTTCAATCTGCCAAATGGATGGGAGGTCGGTCTCTCAAACGAAGTATATCGTAATGCTCAAGGCGAAAGCTTTGAGCAAACAGGCCTACAACCCAATATTGATGTATCCGCCTTTTCAAGCTTTGAACTTGAGTCTAATCGGTTTGAAAGTTATGACCATGTACTGTCTTTATTAAATAAACAAAGCTACCTCCCGATTAGCGTTACGACTTTTGAAGAGCAGGTTAATCGTATTATGTCTGAGCATAACTTACCTGGACTATCGGCTGCAGTGATACATAATGGCTCAACGGTATTTGCAGGAGGCTTCGGTGTTAAAGACTTACAACATTCGCCAGTGTCAGCCGATACGCCTTTTTTCTTGGCATCAGTGACCAAAACGCTAGTTGGCGCCACCCTTGCTCAAGCAGTTCACAATAAGCAAATATTGTTAGACGAGGCCGTCGCGCCTTTATTGCCGTTCCCACTCTTTATACCCGAAGAACAAGCTGAACAAATTTCACTACGCCATCTTATCACCCATACCAGTGGCATAATTGACAACCCGCAAGTCTACAATTGCACATATTACGTGTTAGACAACTATGTAAGCTTATATAACCTAATGACGCAAAGCAGTAACTGCGTTAACCAAGTGAATCCGAGCTTACCCAACTTATTCGAGCAATACTTAACACGTAGTGGAGAATTAAACAGTCCCCAAAATTTCATTCATCAATACAACTTATCTGTTGGTGAGGTCCAAGTTTACTCGAACATCGCAACATCATTAGCAGCGTATGCACTTGAAAAAAAAACCAACGAGTCATTTACTGAACTCTCGCACCGTTATGTATTTTCGCCGTTAAACATGCAAGACACGAGTTGGGGACTCGCTATACCCTCAAACGACGTTGCCCAAAGGCTTTATATAGATCCAGAAACGATGCAACCAATGCAGTTCCCAAATTACCGCACCATTACGTATGCAGATGGCTCTGTTATTTCCACAGTGAACGACCTTACGAAGTTTTTGAAAGCCACAATGAATCAAGGGGTGTTAAATAATAAGCAAGTACTGCCCGCTAAGGTAGTCGAAGATATGCTGTCATCGCAAACAGATGTGCCAACATCAAGCCGAGATATTGGTTACTTCTGGAATTTAGATGGAGCCATTATTCACCACGATGGTGCTGATCCTGGTGTGCTCACCTACCTCATTGGTGATACACATACTCAAAATGGTATTGTTTTACTCAGTAACGGAGATTTTAATTCTGATTCCCATAGCGAAGCACTCTCACAAATAAAAGCACTGGCACTGCGTCTTGCATATACATATCAAAAATAAAGACAATGGCGGGGTAATACGTACCTCGCCAATTTACTACGCTTATTTAACCTCAGGTTTGGATAAGGGTTTTGGAATAGGAAATATTTTGAAAACAAACTTACGTACATTCCAATGATGATATTTTTTTCAATATCAAGGCGCTTTTATGCAGTAATAGCGGGCTATTACAAATGAAAGCAACGCCGAGAGTGAGAAAAATAGCTTTATTGGGCAGATTCGCTTACCCAGAGCTGAGGTTTATTTAGCCTTTATCTCTATTTCCACCCGCCGATTTAACGCACGTCCGTGAGCTGTTGTATTACTGGCAATACTTGAAAACTCACCCATGCCCACGGCTTGCAAACGTCCTGCAGCAATTTCTTGTGCAAGCAAATAATTTTTAATCGTCTCTGCGCGTTGCTCACTGAGGTGTTGATTAAATGCGGTGGTTCCCTCGCTGTCGGTATGACCCGTAATGATCAAGCGTGTTTTATCATACTGATGCATAACATCGGCGATGTCGTTCAACGTACTATAAAAATCTGCAGAGATAGTCGCTTGGTTACTTGAGAAAGTTATTTTACTGGGCATCACGAGTCGCATAGCATTCCCCTCTCGGACAATAGTGACTCCTGAACCAGCAAGCGAGTCATTGAGTGCGGCTTCCTGCCTATCCATATACTCTCCTACAGCTGCGCCTGCGATTGCGCCAATAGCCCCTCCAATAAACACCCGCTTATTCTTATGATTCCCCGTTGCTTTGCCCAATATAGCTCCGGCGGCTGCACCTAAGCTTGCTCCTTTATCTGCCTGTGTCATTTCACATCCAGAGAGCGATAAAAGGCCTGCCCCCATAGCCACATAATACACCATAGCCTTCATATTATTTCTTTCATTCTGATCTCCCATAGGCATGAGTATGCTCAGAACAAATGAATAGAAAGTTAAGCTATGGTGATTCTGGCAGCAGCCTTTTTGGAATAGCAGGTAAATGGTAGGGTGCAATCACTTTATCAAGCGTACCCTGCTGAGCAATATCCACCATTCCCTGCATCAATTGTTTTGCCACTGTCGTTTTGGCAAATGCTTTACTAAATGCCATATGCCCATATATGGTGTTCGTATACCTATATGCGACCTTTTTTAATTTTGAAGTTGGTTGCTCAAGGACACTCATCGCGACTTCCGCCGTGTCTTCAACGGCTATAACAAGGTCAACTCGCCCTTTCAGTAATAAATCAACCGCAACACGCTCTGAAGGCACAGCGACTTTGTTCAGACTGCGATCTTCATTAAACTTGGTAAAATATACGCCTCCACGCATCACGGCAATGCGCTTATTTTTCAAATCTGCGTAGTTATTGACGACAATGCTACTACTTTGCTTAGCGTAAAATACAAAAGAGGATGGCAGTGCCATATAGGCTGGCGTGACAAAACGTATTAGATTATCGCGCTTGGGGGTGCGTATAAGCCCCCCTAATACATCAACTTCACCCTGTATTAGCATTCTCAAACAGCGAGAAAAAGGGCATGGAACAGGCTCTATTTTATAACCTCGCTCTGCGTATGGCTGTAGTTGCGTTAATATATCAATTATCAGCCCTGACACATCTCCCTCATCAGTGATGACACTATAAGGAGGCGCATGATCGATAGCCACATACACTTTATCATGGTCAGCATGTGCAATATTGACTAATAATAGTAGCAATATCAACGTCAATGAGCTGACAAAAGACCATTTCAAATTATTATACCTCTGTTCTTTAATCACAACCTGCAGCACACTTTTATCGCGCTTAAAAGACATAAACTATTTAAGTAAAGGCAACTTAAGCATAGCGAAAAAATACTACATCGCATAGTCACAAAAATGTCATAATTGTATGTAAGGCTGAAGTGCTAACCATAACATAAGGTGAACCATGGTATTGAGTATTTTCTATCAGTTTTTCTTGTTAGGCTGTACAAGTTTTGGTGGTCCAGCTGCCCATCTTGGCTTTTTCAAAAAACACTTTGTTGATAACCTCAAGTGGTTATCAAACGAGCGCTATAGCTCGATGATCAGTTTATCACAAATATTACCAGGCCCAGGTTCCAGTCAAGTCGGCTTTGCTATTGGCGTAGAACGTGCAGGCCTGTTAGGAGGTATTGCAGCTTTTATTGGCTTCACGCTACCTTCTTTTTTAATCATGGTAGTACTGGCTCTAAGCGCAACCCAATTACAAGACAATTTGACTGGCGTCATTCATGGCTTAAAACTCTTTGCCGTGGTCGTTGTCGCCGACGCTATTTTATCAATGGCAAAGAGCTTTTGTAAAACCACCGCACTCAAACTCGTTACGTTTGCAAGTACCTTATTTATACTTATTTCTCCAAGTATATTTAGCCAAATTTGGTTGCTGGTGATTGCTGCATCTATGGGGATGCTCTACCGCTTCAGCCCTATACCCGATAGCACTACATCGAAAGTCGGCAAATGGCACTGGCCTGCCCTCGCCCTTTTCGTCGGGTTATTTGTCCTATCATTTTTCGGTTTCTCAGACTATCTCTATGCGCCTTTTTACCAAGCTGGGGCTTTGGTTTTTGGCGGCGGTCATGTGGTGCTACCCCTGTTGCAAAATAGCGTAGAGCACCTTTCTCAAGAAAGCTTTCTAACCGCTTATGCCGCGGCGCAAGCAGTGCCGGGTCCAATGTTTACTATTGCAACCTATTTGGGTGCTGTGACACAGCCTGATAATGTCTGGTTTGGTGCTATTATAGCAACCCTTGCTGTATTTTTGCCCGGTTTACTACTTATGTATAGCTGCCACCATAGTTGGCATGCATTGAGTAATTTACCAAAATTTGCCAGTGTAACTGCGGCAATTAATGCGGCTGTTGTTGGCCTACTCGCGGCTGCATTTTATCAGCCTATCTGGTCATCAAGCGTTACTAATCTATGGCATATTGCCATTGTCGTTATTGGGTTTAGTTGTATGAAACTGTTCAAGCCACCAATTTGGATGATGTTAATCGCCTTCGCTTCGTTGGGTCTGTTCTTGTCGTGAGTTTATTTGTAGTTGCCCTGATACTGTTTGGTACGGGCGCAACTCAAATTCAGACATTGTAGCTATCATATGGTCCATAATATCGGCTTGTAAGTGTTCATAAAAAACCCATTGCTTATTCACACTAAAACAATAGAATTCAATTGGTAAACCATGGTGTTGAGGCGCGAGTTCCCGCACCATTAGCACACAATCTTGGTTAATATCTTTATGCTTACGCAGATATGCTTCTGCATAACGGCGGAACAATCCAACATTCGTAATGGGCTGTGGTAACTCGCCAACGTCTAAAAGTTCAGGGAACACACTTTGCAACTGCGTCACGCTGGCTGCATTTAACGTAACGACACTATGCATATCTAATAACAACGCCCGTTTTATTCTTCTACCCGCAGACTCTTGCATCGCACGCCAATTCTTAAAAGAATCCGTAATGAGCATATAAGTGGGGATGGTTGTCACCGTGTTATCCCAATTTCTCACTCTTACCGTATTTAGCCCTAAATCAATGACTTCGCCATCAGCACCAAATGCATCTACTTGGATCCAATCACCAATTGTCACCAATCGATTTGCAGCAATTTGAATGGATGCAACCAGCCCCAAAATTGTGTCTTTAAATACTAACAAAGTCACAGCAGCAATTGCGCCAAAACCTGAAAGTATGTAAGTCGGTGATTTATCTAACAACAAACTGATGATTAAAATACTGCAGACAATAAAAGTCATCAATTTAGTAACTTGCACAATGCCTTGTATAGGTACGTCTTTAGCGAATCGCAATTGACTGTAAATCCCATGAGCAAGATTCACTAAGCTGCTGAGTAAAAACCCAGAAATAACAATCAGAACAATTTGGCCCACTGATTTAAAGCTCAATAGCACCCATTCAGGCGCCACGAGCACACGCGGATAAAATGCCAAAAATGCCACACAACTGAGCATTGCCGCCATTCTACCAGTGAGTTTATTGAGGTGCTCTGTGAGCTGTCCCAAGCGCGATGGAGAAAACTTAGTGAGCGTATTTTGAATGGTTGGAAATACCAACCGACGGGTGAATATATATACAAAAATAACGCCGATAAAGCCAATGCTGTTTGCCGAAATAGCACTCAATAAAGCTTCTTTTGGTAATCCATTAAGCCATGGTTCAATTAAGTCTGTTATATGTGCAATACTCATGTTTTAATCACTCCTCATCAGCTTACGCTAATACAATCACCGTATTTCCACATCTTGGTTTTTGAAGGTGAGTGCTGTGTACTCATTAACTGCTGGCACCTAATTAACTAAGGTTTATTGAGAAGCGTATTTACACATGCTCCCCACACCTATCTTGCGGTCTATTTAACGTGCTGTAATTTTTCAAGCTGCTGATCTTTGTCGCTCCATAAACGATTTAATTCTGACTGAAAACGCACTCTAAATTCGTTGTCGTTACTGTAATCCCCTATTAGCTCTTCACTTACAGGCATTACATCAATGTGCACATCTACTCTTTTTACCTTGCCACTGACAAAGTCGATAAAGTTTGGGATCCCGTCTGGATAATGAATTGTCACATTCACCACTTTGTTAATTTGCTCACCCATCGCTTGCATCACAAATGCAATGCCACCGGCCTTTGGCTTTAATAAATGGTCAAACGGACTTTTTTGGCGCTGATGCTTCTCTGGAGTAAAACGTGTGCCTTCCACAAAGTTTACAATACTCACAGGCATAGTTTTAAACTTCTCACAGGCTTTACGCGTTGTTTCTATATCCTTGCCTTTGAGCTTCGGATTTTTACGCAATTGGCTTTTGCTGGTTCGGCTCATAAATGGGAAATCTAGCGCCCACCAAGCCAAACCTAGCACTGGCACGTACAATAATTCCTTTTTCAAAAAGAAATTTAAGAATGGGATCTTTCTATGTAAAACGCGTTGCATAATCACAATATCGACCCAACTTTGATGATTGGCAATCACCAAATACCAATCCTTACGTTTAATATCTTCTAAGCCTGTTATATTTAGCTCAAATGGCGTGATTAAATTCTGATTACAGTTATTGCCTGCAACCCACATGCTTGCACACTCTTTGGCCAGTTTACTGCAAAGTTTTTGCCATATAGGGACTGGTAACAACTTCAATAAGCCAAATAAGAAAATGGGTATAAACCAAACTAACGTATTCAGGGCATACAAGAATAAACTGATAATGCGACGTAACAACGACATTCAATGTTTCCTTTACAACAACCTAAGTCAAAAGGCTAACATCTTGCTACATATGCGAGCCTAATTCATGACTGAGAATAATACCTTGTTTTTATGCTACGAAAAACCTAAGCCAATAAAAAGCTTAATCTTCAAAATAGGTATACCCTGCTAATCCTGCGTTTAATTCAGCTAAATATTGCGCTTTTAAATCATGCTCAATATCCAACTTGCTCACTTGCTCAACAAAATTATTAGACAGTTTTTCATGATCATAATGTACAAATTTCAAAACATCAGCCACGCTATCCCCTTTAATTGCATTGGTTAACGTATATCCTTGCTCCGTCAACTCCACATGCACAGAATCAGTATCACCAAATAAGTTATGTAAATCACCTAATATCTCTTGATAAGCTCCAACCATAAACATGGCTAAATGGTATTGCTGACCAAATTGATAAGGCGGTATTGGCAAACTTGATTCAATTCCCGAGCCTTCAACATATTCTCTGATCTGTCCATCAGAATCACAGGTAATATCTTGGATAATGGCCCTTTGAGTCAATGGTTGGTCTAAAGACTCTATCGGCATTACAGGGAATAGCTGTTGGATCCCCCAAACATCAGGTAATGATTGAAATAAAGAAAAGTTCACAAAAAGCTTGTCAGCCAACTTCTCATTTAAATCATCCAACACTTCGCGGTGTGAACGTGCATTATCGCTTAATGTTTCGCGAACTTGATGCAAAATAGTGAAATACATTAATTCAATTTGTGCCCATTGCGTCATGCTCACTAAACCATGCACATATTGACCATGCGCTTCGCTAAATAAATGCATTGCATCGTGATAAGCCTCTAATGCCAAGCGTGGTGTGATGCGATGGAGTACTTGCCATAACTGGTGCAAAATAGCATGATCACTTTTATTCGGTGGTGTATTTGACGTTTGCTTTGGCGCTTTTTCAATATCAATAACGTCTGTGATTAACACCGCATGATGCGCTGTAAGTGCACGACCTGATTCGGTGATAATCGCAGGATGCTCTAGATCATGTTGGTCACATACATCCGCAAAAGCACTCACGACATTACGAGCATACTCCGCTACCGTATAATTCATTGAGCAAGCGCTTCGTGACCCAGAACCTTCGTAGTCCACACCTAGGCCACCGCCCACATCCACCGTTTTTAAGGGCACGCCTAATCGAGAGAGCTCTGCAAAATGACGGGCACATTCCGTTAATGCCCGTTGAATATCACGAATATTGGCAATTTGCGATCCGATATGGAAATGTACCAAATTCATTAAATGTAGTTTGTTATGACGTTTTAAAGTCTCCACAGCTTCTAATACTTGCCCCGCAGTTAATCCAAACTTACCTTTTTCACCGCCTGTATTCTGCCATTTACCTTTGCCAACTGAGTTTAATCGGATCCGAATACCAATCGCTGGTTCAATGTCTAAGTCGTCAATTTCTTTAATGAGAGAGGTTAATTCAGAAAGCTTTTCAACCACCACGTTAACGTTATGACCCATCGCTTGCCCAATGCATGCAAGACGTAAAAACTCACTGTCTTTATAACCATTACACACAATGGTAATCGCTTTGTTCGTAAGACCTAAAATAGCCATTAATTCAGGCTTAGATCCGGCTTCCAAACCAACTAACCCGCTCGGATGAGCTAATAGTTTACTCACCACCGAACGTTGTTGATTCACTTTTATCGGATAAACACAGGTATAGTGACCTTGATACTGCTTTTGTTCACAAGCCAAGGAAAACGCCTCTGTCATAGTATCAACACGGTGCTGCAGAATATCTGTAAACCTGACTAAAACCGGCAATGTTAAGCCTTCTGCTTTAAATTGTTCAGTCAGTTCGGTCAATGAGATTGCCGGAGTCCTTTTTTCCCCATCCGGGAATGCAACGAGCTCACCTTGATCGTTAATATCAAAATAGCCATCACTCCAATGTGCAACATTATAGATATCTCGCGCTGTCTCTAAGCCCCATTTCATGGCAATCTCACTTACTCAATTTGAAAGGCGTATTTTAATACTAGCGCATACTATTGGCGAACAAAATTCACGTCTCTTTCGTGAAAATACGCTTATATTTTTTCAAAAGTGCGAAAGTCACACTTTGATGCAAAGTTTAGAAGCAATACATATATCAAACAACCGTTAAGCATGCCTCACTTTGTTATTCCTTGTTAGCCAAATCAAAGCTCGATCAATGACAACTCAGATGAAACATGAGCTTTTAGCGAAAATACGCTAAAATAGATTGAGCAAACACGTGCTCACTGGCAAAATTACCCGAATTGAATAGTAAGTGTGAAATATATATGGCAAATCTAGAAGCAAACCGTTGGTTTACCGAAGTAAGTGACCGTGATGGCAGCGCCTTTTCTCTGCGTATCAACAGAAAACTCGATGAGATCCAATCTCCATTCCAGAATGTTGAAATGTATGAAACCACCGACTTTGGCAACTTAATGATAATCGATGGCTGTACTATGGTCAGCAGCAGAGAAAACTTCTTTTACCATGAAATGATGAGTCACCCAGCATTGTTTTCTCACCCAGCACCGAAGAATGTCGTTATTATCGGGGGAGGGGATTGTGGAACCCTGCGTGAGGTTTTAAAACACCCAGATATTGAACGTGTTACGCAAATCGACATCGATGAAGTGGTAACACAAATGTCGCTTAAATACTTCCCCGAACTGTGTGAATCGAATAATGACTCAAGAGCCACCATCATGTTTGATGATGGCATAAAATTTATGAAAGAAGCGGATGCTGAATCTATTGATGTCATTATCGTTGACGGTACCGACCCTGTAGGGCCTGGTGAAGGGCTCTTCAACCATGCTTTTTATACAAGCTGCTTAAACGCTTTACGTACAGGTGGGATCATGATCCAACAGAGTGAATCTCCCCTAATGCATATGCCGCTACTCATTGAAATGCGTGATGCTATGACAGATGTTGGGTTTGTTGACTTACAAACTTTACCCTTTCCGCAACCGATTTACCCAAGTGGCTTATGGTCATCAACGATGGCCCGTAAGGGCGAAGGGTTCTCAGGCTTCAGAGAGCAAGATGCTGATAAAGCACTATTTCATACCGATTACTATAATACAGGCATTCACAAAGGTGCACTGGCAACTCCTAACTTTATGAAACGCGCATTTGCCAAATAGCACTTGAAAAACGGACCCCATAAATACAAAAAACCCAAGCAATCGCTTGGGTTTTCTGCAAATGAGCCACTATCATCTAGAAGTGCTTACTTATGATACTGCGCACTAAATTCGTGAACTGCATTAATAAAAACGCCCGCATGCTCAGGATCCACTTCCGGAGTAATACCATGGCCCAAATTAAAGACATGGCCATTGCCTTCACCAAATCCAGCTAGAATGTGCTGAACTTCTTCACGAATACGCTCTGGCGTACCATGTAGCATTGATGGATCCATATTACCTTGTAAGGCAACCTTATCACCCACGCGACGTTTAGCATCACCAATATCAATTGTCCAATCCAAGCCTACTGCATCACAACCAGTCGCTGCAATCGCTTCGATCCACTGACCCCCGTTTTTTGTAAATAGCGTTACGGGCACTTTTCGACCATCATTTTCACGAATGAGACCGTCTACAATCTTATGCATGTATTGCAATGAAAACTCTTTGTAATCGCGAGGACTTAAGACACCTCCCCATGAATCAAAAATCATTAACGACTGTGCACCCGCCTTTACCTGCGCGTTCAAGTAATCAATCACTGAATCCGCTAATTTGTCTAACAGCAGGTGCAATGTCTTAGGCTCAGCAAACGCCATTTTCTTTATTTTTCCAAAGGTTTTACTACTGCCCCCTTCCACCATATATGTGGCAAGTGTCCAAGGAGAGCCAGAAAAACCAATCAAAGGCACTTCACCTTTTAATTCGCGGCGAATTGTACTGACCGCATTCATCACATAACCCAGCTCATCAGTAGGATCTAATTTGGGGATTTTCTGCACATCAGCCAAAGAACTAATAGGGCGTTCAAACTTAGGCCCTTCCCCAGTTTCAAAGTACAAACCAAGGCCCATTGCATCTGGAATAGTCAAGATGTCGCTGAACAAAATAGCCGCATCGAGTGGATAACGACGCAACGGCTGCAAAGTAACCTCACATGCCAATTCTGCATTTTTACACAAGCTCATAAAATCACCTGCTTGTGCGCGAGTTGCACGATACTCAGGTAAATATCGACCTGCTTGGCGCATCATCCATACTGGCGTGACATCAACAGGTTGTTTCATTAACGCACGTAAATAACGATCATTTTTCAATTCGCTCATAGCGGCTCTCAATTCCAAAGCTTTAAAAATTGAGCAGATTGTATCATCATCCACGCAAACGCTCTATTAAAAGCAAGCACCAAAATACGGGAATATGATCTAGATTAAAAGAGACTGAAATTCAGAAAGTTAGCCCATTGCTACGTAACAAAATGTAAAACAATTTATTAATTTGTTTGCAACAGAGGTAAAAGCTTGGTATAAAATATCCGCGTTACAAAAATAACAACAAAACACCTTTATAATAAAAATAACAACTATTATCAAAGAGCTAAACTCATTTACAAACCACCTACGGGTGGTTTTTTCTTGTGAAAAGCGACTGATTTACCCAAAACAACAACTCATTAAAAATCAAATACCTACACCAGTTTTGGTGAAATAAAATAAAAATAGGTTGACCTTTGCAGCAGATTTCCTTTTCATAGAGGAAAACAATCCGCTAAAGGAGTCCGCTATGCTTTCTAGGTTAGAACAAGCCCAACAAAAATGGGGAGGTAGCCATAGTGTTATTGATGCATGGTTGGCTGAACGTCAAGAGCTGTTATTACTTTATTGTAAAATAGCTGGATTTTCCCCTTACGATAAGAATGAACAAGCTTTACCAGAGCAGGTACAAATTCAATCTTTCTGTCAGATTCTTATGGACTATTTATCCGCTGGCCATTTTGAAATCTACGATAACATCGTAGAAGCCTGTAAGGAAAAAGGCCCTGAAAGCGCACAATTAGCGCAAGCGCTTTATCCTAGAATTGCTGATACAACTGACCTTGCTTTAGATTTCAATGATAAATATGCCGAAGCCTCTCAAGAAAGCCCATTGGTAGAGTTTGATAGTGATTTATCTAAATTAGGTGAAACACTGGAACTGCGCTTCGAGTTAGAAGATGAGTTGATTGATAACCTCTATGCCAATTATAGTCGTTAATAGCTATGCCATTGCGGAACGTTAGCAACAATTAAAAAAGGGCCTATTGAGGCCCTTTTTGCTGATGCTGGAGAAATGAATTACTCCGCAGCAGCTTCCGCTTTTTCTTCTTGGATCTCCAGTAATTCAACTTCAAATACTAAAGTCGAGTTTGCTGGGATTTTACCTAGATCACGCTCACCGTAACCTAAGTTCGCTGGAATAGTAAACTTGTATTTAGACCCAACTGGCATTAACTGTAAACCTTCAGTCCAACCTGAGATAACACGATTTAATGGGAAAGTAGTTGGCTCATCACGAGAATACGAGCTATCAAACTCAGTACCGTCAATTAAAGTGCCTTTATAATGTACTTTAACAACGTCAGTGACTAATGGCTTTTTACCTTCACCTGTACTTAATACTTCATACTGTAAACCTGACTCAGTAACGGTTACACCTGCTTTTTGTGCATTATCTGCTAAGAACTTTTCGCCTTCAGCTTTATTCTTTTCAGCATCTACTTTGGTTTTTTCAGCTTGTAACTCACGTACCGATGTATCTAACGCAGTAAGGACTTCACGGATTTTAGCTTCATCTAGTTTTGCTTCTCCCGCTAATGCGTCTTGAAAACCACGCATAAGTAACGCTTGATCTAGCTCAACACCAAAACCTTTTTTATCAGCTAGGTCTTTTTGCAAGAAATTACCTACTGAAGCGCCAATGCCATAAGCTTGTTGTTGTAGCTCTGTTTCTAGTTTAACTTCAACTGGCTTTTCTTCAGCTTTTTGATTACATGCAGTTAATGCTAAAACTGACGCAGCAATCAAAGACAATTTAATCGTCTGTTTCATTCTGTCTATTCTCTCTTTCCGACATACCTAACGGTAGTCTGTTAATATTATATTAATGGTTAAATCTATTGTAGCCACATTATCATTCATCGCAGTAGATGCCAAATTCAAACGCTAAACGTAGAATAAGTTAACGCGACTTTGTGTACTTGATACGCTAGTATCTAATAACATACTACTTCTAACGGGCAGATTATATATAGTCTACCCTTTGCACTACATGACGTTAAGGGAAAATACCGATATTATGCCCAATGTTTTTCGTGTCGCCCTGCTATCACTATTAATTTTGCTTATAAGCTGCTCTGATGGCACTAACCAAGCTGAGTTTACTGTTGAACACGCCGCACGGGGGGCATTCACAGCTGCGCTTTCTCAAGATGGACGTTACAGTTTAGTGTCCTCAGTCGAACATGGTGTCAGCCTATGGGACAATGATAGCCATGGGCTAAAATATCAATGGCACCAATCATCTGAGCATGAAAACCTCGTCCACTCACTGGCTATTGCATACGATAATAGCTTTGCCGTTACTGCCGAAAATAATACTTTTGCCATTTGGAATATAAAAAATGGCAAAAACCAAGGTTTCTATCAAATAAAAACAGGCACTATTCGCGACATTGCAATCAGCAACCAGGGCCGTTACATACTTTATGGTCGCAGCGATAACGTTGTTGTACATCTGGACTTAGAAAGCGGAAGGCGCATAGAGTTCCTTGGACATCAAGAAAAAATTAATAGTATCGCATTATCACCGAATGGACATTTTGCTTTAACTGGCGCAAATGATTACAGTGCCTACTTCTGGAATACCAAAACTGGGCAGGTAATTCATCGATTTAATCACCCAAGTCGAGTCACAAAAGTCGCATTAGATGCCAGTGGGCAGTATGCATTTACCGCAGACAGTTTAAAAAAAGCCAGCATATGGCAACTGACTTCAGGTGATCTTGTCTCGCAATTACAGTATATTGCCCGACAGAAAATTTTTAGTGCTGTGCGTTTCAATCAAAGTAGTGAACTGCTACTTACCGGTTCACCCAGTCGACAAATGGATTTATGGCAGGTAAATGATGGACAAAAGCTTGGATCTTGGCTTGTTGAGCCCAGATCTGGGAGCCGACCTAAATCAGCCGTTGTATTTGATGTGGCATTTGTAAACCAAGACCAAGCACTATTAACAGAAAGCTCTAGTGGACTACTAGAACGATTTAAGCGAGTAAACCGTTGATGACTGATTTAGAAAACCGCGTTATGGAATTAGAGGCTAAAGTGTCTTTTCAAGATGACACGATAGACACACTCAATGATGAATTACAAACTCATCAAAAGCGCCTAGCGAAGATGCAGCGCCAAATTGAATTAATTGGTGAAAAGATGAAGGAAACCAATGAGTCTGGTATTATTCCACAACATCAAGAACCACCTCCTCCCCATTACTAACCTTTCGTTATTCAGCCAGTTTATTCTGGCTTAAACACACCAATAACTTGTTCAAACTGGCGAGTCGACGCCTGCACGGCTGCTTTTGGTTGTGTCATGATATGACCACACTCAACACATTCGACCTTTTCCACATCATGTTCTTTAAATAGCATCATCACATCCATTTTTTTACACTCTGGACACGATGCGCCTGCAATAAAGCGTTTTTTCTGTTTCACAAATGTTCCCCTACTACTGGGTTATATAACAACCATCCCATTTTATCCTAAAGCGACTGTGCATGATACGCTTGAACAGGATTAAGCAGATCATGTTATGATGTACCCAATGCACATTTAGAATTGAAACTATGATCCAGCTGTCTGATATTGAGTTACTTCGTGGTGGTAAAACACTCTTAAAAAATGCTAATGCCACTTTATTCCCTGAACATAAAGTTGGCTTAGTCGGCGCCAATGGCTGTGGAAAATCCACTCTATTTGCGCTACTAAAAGGTGAATTACAATTAGACTCTGGAGATTTTCAATTTCCTAAAGATTGGTCTATTGCCTCGGTAAAACAAGAAACCCCGGCATTAGACATCAGTGCGCTTGAATATGTGCTGCAAGGTCATCACGAATATTATCAATGCCGCATCACTTTGCAGCAAGCTGAGGCGAGCGGTGACGGTGCAATACAAGCCAAAGTACATCAAAAGCTTGAACTCATTGATGGCTATAGCATTGAATCTAAAGCGGGTGAATTACTACATGGCTTGGGGTTTACAAATGCGCAAATAGATAACCCTGTGAGTGCCTTCTCTGGTGGTTGGCGTATGCGTTTAAATCTAGCCCAAGCGCTCATTCGTGATGCTGATCTGCTGCTGCTTGATGAACCAACTAACCATTTAGATTTAGATGCGGTTTATTGGCTGGAGCGTTTCTTGCGAGCATATACTGGCACTCTGGTACTAATTTCTCACGATAGAGAGTTTTTAGATGCCGTCATTGACCAAATTTGGCATATAGATCAACAGCGCATAAATATTTATAAAGGCCATTATTCTCAGTTTGAACGTCAAAAAGCTGAAAGAATGGCACAACACCAAGCTTTGTTTGAAAAGCAACAAGAACATATTGCACATTTAGAGCAATTTATTACACGATTTAAAGCAAAAGCAAGTAAAGCAAAGCAAGCGCAAAGTCGGGTTAAAGCGCTAGAACGAATGGAGAAACTTGCGCCAGCGCATGCAGACTCCCCCTTCAACTTTGAGTTTGCTGACCCCATAGTATTGCCTAACCCACTTATGACGTTAGACAATGCTGTTGCTGGGTATGGTGATGTCACTATCTTACATAAAATTAAATTAAACCTTGTTCCAGGTAGCCGCATTGCCCTGTTAGGCCGCAACGGAGCGGGTAAATCAACTCTCATTAAATTACTTGCCGGCGAGCTAGCACCACAAGCAGGTGAAGTATTCCAACATCAAGGCTTAAATATCGGGTATTTTGCACAGCACCAACTTGAGTCATTAGACTTACAAGCAAATGCAATCACACATTTACAGCGTCTTGACCCCAAAGCCAGTGAACAATCCCTACGTGACTTTTTAGGCGGATTTGCGTTTATAGGTGACAAAGCACTTGATCCAGTTGCACCATTTTCTGGCGGAGAGAAAGCACGACTCGTACTTGCGATGTTAGTCTATCAAAAGCCCAATTTATTGTTACTTGATGAACCGACCAACCACCTAGATTTAGAAATGCGTCATGCACTCGTTATGGCATTGCAAGGCTTTGAGGGCGCCATGGTCACCGTATCACACGATCGCCACATGCTAAAAAATACAGCCGATGAATACTACCTCGTTGATAATGGGACGGTAACCCAATTTGGTTATGACCTTGATGAGTATTATCAGTGGTTATTAAATGCAAACAAAGAGGCCGCGAAGAAACCGGAAGTAGACACAAAAAGTCACTCTAGTAGTAATCGTAAAGAACAAAAGCGCCTAGCAGCCGAATTTAGAAAGTCAGTGCAACCGTTAAAAAAGCAAATTGAAAAGCTAGAAAAAGCGCTAGATAAGCATTCCGATGAGTTGGCCACGATTGAGATGCAGTTAGCGGATAACGGTTTGTATCATGAAGATAACAAGGCTAAGTTGACTGACTTACTCAATAAGCAAGCGCTCGTGACACCAAAGCTTAACCAAGTTGAAGAAGATTTGCTCATGGCATTAGAAGAACTGGAAGGGAAAGAGCGCCATTTTGAACAGAGTATGAGTGCATGAACGCACTCTCTGCTGCGCTGTTTTGGCAATTTTCTTGCGCTAGCTATGCCCTGCCTAACATCAAGGAGCTGTTGTTGTCACTACAAGATAAGCATAATAAAAACATAAACCTATGCTTGTTATTACTTTACCTAGAGCAACAAAAAATACAATTAACGCCAATACAAGTTAAAGCATTAGCAGATCTGTGTTCGGATATAGACGCACAAACATTGTTACAACACAGGCAATTGCGCAAACACATCAAGGCATCTTATCAACGCCACCCGGCTTATCAGTCATTGCGAAAGCAGCTGTTAACAAGTGAATTAGCACTTGAGAAGTTTCAACAGCAATTACTTATAGAACACCTCGAATCTGATACTTTGAACCATAACAACGCCTCAAATAACCTGACGTTTTACCTTGATGAGCACCACGCACTAGCCTTAAAACAATGCTTTTTCGCCACAAAAACATGATCAAGATCAAATCAGTGAATTAACCCTCGTAGCACGCTTAAAAAACTTGATCTTGATCATAATCCTTCGTAAGCCCCTCCTCTAAGATGAATACATCAACTAATTAGGAGTCACGGCCATGAACGTATTCTTCAGAGACTTTTTTACTGACCCAGTATTATTCTTGTCATTCGGATTTTTGGGGATTGTGATTGGGCTGTGTCTATTTTATGTGTATTACTTTATCAAGAAAATTAATGACGCAGAAGTACCTGAACAATAAAGCACACATAAAACAACAATATACACTCTCAATGTAGACGAATTAAGCACGACGCACAAAGCACCTTACTAACCTAGTTAGTCGGGTGCTTTTTATTATCTGCGATCGTGCCGATTTAAGCCTCAACACATTCAGCGTTTTTTGTTAAACTAATCGACCCATTGATAGCAAGATGTTTTATGGATTACTCATTTAAAGGTGCATGGTGGATGCGCAACCGGCATGTGCAAACCATACTGCCGCGTTTTTTTAGACCATTTCAAAAAGTACCTGTCTATTTTGAGGAACTGACGACCCCTGATGGTGACTTCCTTGAACTTGCATGGGCCAAAAACAAAAAGCCCAGTGCCCCAATCGCGATAATTCTGCATGGTTTAGAAGGTAATATTAATAGCTTTTATGCTAAAGGGATGCTTAACGCACTCAGTAAGAAAGGCTTCAACGCAGTACTTATGCATTTTCGTAACTGCTCTCGCGCACCAAATAAACTGGCACGCGCCTATCACAGTGGTGAAACCAGCGATTTAAGCTTTTTAATTAAAACACTGAAACAGCGCTATGCTGACAGCCCGCTTTATGCGGTCGGTTTTTCATTGGGCGGAAATGTACTAGCAAAGTATTTAGGTGAACAACGCCATACATGTAAGCTCTCAGGTGCCGCCGTCATTTCTGCACCATATCACCTCTCATCTTCATGCCAAGTCATACGTAGCAGTTGCTATGGTCTTTATCAAAAGTACTTGCTCGACAGAATGAAGAAGTCGTTTTCCCGTAAGCTACCAACTATTCAAAGTGTATTGCCTTTAGATAAAGTGACCCTGAATAACTTCGACGATTTGTGGCAATTTGATAATCAAATTACTGCTCCACTACATGGTTTTGACAATGCGGAAGATTACTATCATCAAGCCAGTGCTCAACCCTATTTAAAGCATATACAAACCCCTACCTTGCTTATTCACGCTAAAGATGACCCAATGTTGTCTGTACAAGCCATCCCCCATGAAGCACAAGTTAGTAGTGCCGTTACGTTAGCGGTGTCAGAGCGTGGTGGGCATGTCGGATTTATTAGTGGCGTGAACCCATTTAAACCCTTCTTTTGGTTAGAGCAAGCTGTACCTCACTATTTTACTACATTGGCCAATATGGATAAAAAAGTATGATCATTCCTATGCAACAACTTGACCCAACCACACTGGCTAATTTAATTGAGCACTATGTTTTGCGAGAAGGCACCGACTACGGCGAGCATGAGTATTCCACTGAAGAAAAAATAGCCCATGTCAAAGCGCTACTCACCGCAGGGGAAGCGCTGATTGTATTCTCAGAACTGCATGAATCTGTCAACATTGTCACAAAAGCCCAATTTCAAGCCATGCAAAGTGAGGATTACAGCTAAAGCTGGTTTTGCCCTGTTGCATTTTCAGTTATAGTTTAGAGCTAATAACTAAACTAAAAAGGCAAAATCATGACCTTACGTTATTCTCTTTGCGCACTAGCACTGATGATATCCGGTGTACATGCAAAAGATTATCAAGCATCAGAGCTCGCCCATCGTCTCGCACAACAAAACATCCTGATTGATACACACATTGATGTACCATATCGACTTAAAGAACAATGGGATGACGTAAGTAAGGCCACCAAGTCAGGTGATTTTGATTATCCCAGAGCGGTAAAAGGGGGATTAAACGCCCCTTTTATGTCTATTTATATTCCGGCCAACTTAGAGTTTGAAGGGAAAGGTAAAAGCTACCAGCTAGCTAATCAACTGATAGATGGCATGGAAGCACTCGCATTCAGAGCCCCTGATAAGTTTGCAATTGCATACTCAACCAAAGACATTTATGTACACTTTAAACAAAAGAAGATGTCTATTGCGATGGGGATGGAAAATGGCTCACCTATTGAAGGGGAGCTGAAAAACCTCAAGCACTTTTTTGACCGCGGTGTACGCTATATCACCTTAGCACACTCACAAAGTAACCATATTTCTGATTCATCTTATGATATTCGTAGAAAATGGAAAGGACTCAGCCCATTCGGTAAGAAGCTAGTAACTGAAATGAATAAAATCGGAATGCTCATTGATGTATCACATATTTCTGACGCCGCATTTTATCAAACAATGGAAATATCCAAAGTACCCGTTATCGCATCTCACTCATCATTACGTAAATATACCCCTGGGTTTGAGCGCAACATGGATGACAAAATGTTAAAAGCACTCAAAAAAAATGGTGGTGTTATCCAGATAAATTTTGGCTCAAGCTTTGTCACGGCAAGCTCTCGAAGTTGGTATGATGTGCGTAATAAAGCACAAAAAGCAGCACAACAGAGCGGCAATACTCCAACCGATTTTGCGGCTGCATACCGTGCAAAAAACCCTTTCCCATTTGCCACGCTTGAACAAGTTCTTGATCATATAGATCATGTTGTTAAGCTTATTGGCATCGATCATGTTGGTATTGGGTCTGACTACGACGGAGTAGGTGATTCTCTGCCTATTGGTCTAAAAGATGTGTCGACTTATCCTAATTTAGTACAAGGTCTTTTAGATAGAAATTATACCCAAGGCCAAATCAAGAAAATCTTAGGGGGAAATACCTTAAGGGTGTGGCGTCAAGCAGAAGAATACGCTAGACAATTTTAACCTGTTTGTCGGTATGGCGGCGTTGACCTCATCGCTATACCTTCTTCTCATTGCCGATCACGCTTCACATGTTTTGCAAGCAGTAAACCTCATTTTCTAATCGTCATTCAAAACATAAGATAAGGTAAAGGGAGTCTTTAGAAAATAATTGAGAAATACTAAGAATGATATATTAAGAAGAAATAAGTAGAATTATGTACAGGAATTGGTTGCGGGAGCCGGATTTGAACCGACGACCTTCGGGTTATGAGCCCGACGAGCTACCAGGCTGCTCCATCCCGCGCCTGTACTGTAGAAATTGTTTAAAGTTGATCTACATGACAACTTGGCTACCAAATCAAAAAAGAATTGGTTGCGGGAGCCGGATTTGAACCGACGACCTTCGGGTTATGAGCCCGACGAGCTACCAGACTGCTCCATCCCGCGCCTGTACTGCAGAAATTATTTAAAGTTGCTCTACATGACAACTGGCTACCAAATCAAAAAAGAATTGGTTGCGGGAGCCGGATTTGAACCGACGACCTTCGGGTTATGAGCCCGACGAGCTACCAGGCTGCTCCATCCCGCGCCTGTACTGCAGAAATTATTTAAAGTTGCTCTACATGACAACTTGGCTACCAAATCAAAAAAGAATTGGTTGCGGGAGCCGGATTTGAACCGACGACCTTCGGGTTATGAGCCCGACGAGCTACCAGGCTGCTCCATCCCGCGCCTGTAATTTTAAGTGAAATCGCTTAAAATTTATTCTCCTAAAAAACAATGTTTTAAACTTGTCTTTTGAAGAGGTCGCTATAGTATAGGATTCTATTTTAAATGCAAGCAATTAAGCACTTAATTTTCGTTAAGTGCTTTATATACCAAAACGCAAGTAAATAATTGCCGACCTTGTGCGTTATTTAGACAGTGACCGTCGTTGATGTGGTGTGATCATTGTCTGCCAAGGCCAATCTTGGTGGCCCATCACAATAAAGTCTGGGTTTTCGATACTCTCTCTTTGGTTATAAGTAAGTGGATTAAACTCTGCGTCAGTGATACATCCTCCCGCTTCTTCCACTATTACTTGAGATGCGCCGGTATCCCACTCCCCCGTCGGACCAACCCGTAAAAAGCAATCTGCTTGACCTTCCGCGATAATACATGCCTTTAATGAACAAGACCCTAATGCAACTGTGTCAAACTGCCGTTCAATAAATTGACTGACAACTTCCAATTTTTGTCTGCGGCTTACTGCAACAGTGAGGTTATTTGGCTTTGATACATAGATTTGCGTGTCCTGTGTCGCTGAACGTTTAAACGCCCCGCTGCCATGAACAGCATAGTAAGTGGTATTTTCAGTCGGCCAATATATTACTCCCAACACGGGTTTATTATTCTCAATCAAAGCAATATTGACCGCAAAGTCGCCACTTTCTAAAATAAACTCTCCTGTACCATCCAGTGGGTCGAGTAACCAATAGCGGTGCCAAGATGCTCGCTGTGATAATTCAGGGATCGGTGTTTCTTCTGACATAATAGGAATATCAGGGGTTAACTGTTGTAGCCCAGCCATAAGCACCTCATTGGCGGCAATATCCGCCAAAGTCACGGGCGTCTTGTCTGACTTTTCTCGCGCGCCAATATCGTCATTTTTATAAATTTCCAATATCGCGGCGCCTGCTTGCGCGGCAAGCGTAATACAAGGCTCCAATAATGAGTGCAAACTTACTCCTCCGATGCTAAAAATTGCTGTAATAACAGTAATGCGGCAACACTTCGAGCCTCTGTAAAATCCACTTGAGTTAGCAAAGATTGCCAATCGTGTAATGGCCATTTAACAACGACCAAGGGTTCAGGTTCATCACCTTCAAGGCATTGTGCGTAAAGCTGCTGGGCAACAAGTACATGCATTTTGGCATTAAAGTAACTCGGTGCTAAAGACAGCGTTTTTAAATCTGTGAACTGTTTCGCTCCTACGCCCACTTCTTCCTTTAGTTCCCTATTTCCAGCTTCAAGCGGTGTTTCACCAGGATCAATAAGCCCTTTCGGGAAGCCTAATTGATAATCATGCGTACCAGCACAATACTCTCTCACTAAGAGTAGTTCATTTTCAGCCGTTATTGGAACGATCATAACGGCACCTCGACCACCGCCACGAACTCGTTCATATTGGCGTTGCACGCCATTGGAAAACTGCAAGTCGAGTGACTCCACAGTAAACAGCTTACTTTTAGCCACGACTTCACAAGTCATGATCTCAGGTGGACAAGGGTGCTTTTTCTGTGACATAGGCGTTTTTTTGCTATCATGACGGTAACTTAATCATAAAGCCTTTAACGAAAAATGCCTATGCTAAATTGGTCAAATATCGACACCGTTTTACTTGATATGGATGGCACACTACTGGATCTCCATTTCGACAGTCATTTTTGGCTCGATGTGATCCCTCGGGAGTACGCCAAGAAACAGGGGATTAGCTTAACCGATGCGAAAGCTGAAATTATGAAGCGCTACGAAGCCGTCGGCGGCCAAATACAATGGTATTGTTTAGATTATTGGCAAGCACAACTCGACTTACCCATTATGGACCTTAAGCGAGAAATTCAGCACCTAATTACCATTCGTGACGACACTCCGGCTTTTTTACAAGCTCTCAAAGCAGCCGGTAAAGAGCTAATATTACTCACTAATGCCCATCCTGATAGCTTATCGTTGAAAATAGAGCGCACACAATTTGACACCTACTTGGACAAAATTATCTCCACGCACCAATACGGTGTAAGTAAAGAAAGCCAGTCTCTGTGGCAACAAGTACAAGCTGACTTGCAATTTGATAAGCAACGCACTTTATTCGTGGATGACAGCTTAGCCGTCTTAGATGCCGCCAAGCACTATGGTATTGCCCATTTGCTCGCAGTCGCAAACCCTGACAGCAAACAGCCAGCGAATAAGATCACTGGCTATCAATGTGTGACTGATTACCGCCATTTACTCCCATTAACAGATGAGTAAACTAGCTCGGGTAACGCGCAACTAAACCAGCATATACATTTTTGGCAAAATCTGGATGCTCTGTATCGAGGCTTTTTACTACGTCAACTAGGTGCTCGTTATCTTCTTGACCATTCCATACTTTAATGTACGTACCATCTTTGTAACCATGATCTTGACGGAAAAAGTTCAGCGTATTTTTGCCAACATAACCGCGATATAAATCGTCAATACTCATGTCAATTTGCTGCATACACCCAGCAAAGGCTTCTGCATTAAACGTTTTATCCGCAACAGCTGATGCTGCCAATTGCTCTAGTGTTTGTTTAAAATCAGCACCACAATGCGGTTGCTGTAATTGTGTATCAAGCTGCTGCGCCAGCGCCTGATATGATGTTTCACCATCAATACGTAGTGACAAACCAAAGTGAAATATATCCACCAACTCTAGTATCACTTGTTCTGTATCAGGTATTTGCTTTTTCCACCACTTCCAACCGTAATGGTCGAGCATTTCTGCACATTCAACCCAGATAGCACGATACCAATCAAACCCTTGGTTAAACCACTGTTCATGAACTTTTGTATTCATGGCGTTTTGCATTTCTAGCATTACAACCAGTTTAGTGACATTGGCAGACATTGTGCTCTCTCTATGATCATTTCAAAGGCAATATGATACCCCACTGAAAGAAATTCGCCACTGGTCCGTTCTAATACAAGTCACTAATTTATTCATGAGAGTTTTATGCGTTTTCTAACAGCTATATCAATTATTATAATTGGCTTTTTCGTAAGCCCAATCACTCACGCGGCTCAAGTTACTAATATTGAGTCTGCCCCTGAACGCGTTAGGCCTTTGTTACCAGGCTTAGACGCCCCTCAATTGACGTTAAGAAATAAAGACAATAAATCAGTCAATTTAAACAGCCTATATGCCGACAATAAAGCAACAGTCATTGTCGTTTATCGCGGTGGATGGTGTCCATATTGCTCTCGTCAATTAGCTGGGATCCAAAAAATTGAAGCACAAATTGCAGGCTATGGTGCAAAAATCATCGCGGTATCTCCTGATAGCCCAGCAGCATTGGCAAAAAGCAAAATCGACTCACCTAATTATCAGTTACTGTCTGATAGTAAACTGGCATTAGCACAGGCTCTGGGTGTTGCGTATTTCTTAGATGAGAAAACAGCCAAAGCATACCGCGATCGTATGGGTGTCAATTTTGTTGATTTAGACGGACAAAGCAAAGTCGCCTTACCGGTACCAGCGGTATTTGTAGTCGACAAAAAAGGACTGGTGCAATTTCAATATACGAACCCAAACTACAAAGTTCGTTTAGATGAATCTGTATTACTCGCCGCTGTGAAAGCCGCGAGTATATTGTAACGCTCCCTAACTAAAACCGTTAGCTTGTTAAATCATTAACATCTAACGGTTTTCCAGTCTATTGTAATCAAACAGTCCATACTCTACACCCCGATACTCTTTCGCAACGTTATGTAATATATCACTGTACTGCCAAAACTGCGGGTGCGTCCGACGAATACCAAACTGCGCTTTTAAAGCGCGATAATCTGCTTCACTTGCAACCGCTTGCAGTTGCGAAATAAACTCTGTTGCATGTACTTCATTTGGCAAATACCAGATTGCTTCTGGGTAATCTCCGATAAACCCTGGGACTAATGTGGCTGTGTCTTCTTGATAGGCTCGCTGACCGTTTTCATTCAACAAGCTTGAAATGTTATAATGCGCATTATGATGGATCAACGTGTAGGCTTTATGGCTCTGCCCTGTTGGGCCTTTCTGCAAAATATATGACACTTGAGGCAGTAAATTTATGGTCGTGGTAGGCAGATGATTGAGTGCTTTAAATGCCTCAGGAACAGCACTATAATCATATTCTTGGCTCAATACGGGTGCCAAATGTTGTTGAAACTTATCAAGTAACTCATCTTTTGGTGAATTCGTTACAAACTCAATACCCGTTGGCGCACCCCATAACGCCTTACGATTTATGAACTCACTTAAACTTACATGTGAACGCCTATACCAATGTTCCCGCACTTCTTTACGAATACTTTTTGGCAAAAAGTTAATAAAGTTCTGTTCACCCTCTAAACGTAAAAAGTCCATATATAGGCGCGTATTTAACTGATGGCCTATATTACCGTATACGTCAAAGCCCGCCACCAGCAAATAATGAATACGTTCAAATAATGCATAGTCAAGTACCCAAACTGTTTTTGGTTTTTGCCCAACAAAGCCTTTTACCACCGTTGCACTGTCAAAATGGCGAAATACCGTTAGCGCAGCGTTTTGATTATGCCCATCCCCTTGCCATAATAAATCTAGGGTTAAGTTTTCCCCATCCCCGAGCAACTTATTGGCCAATGCTGTTTTAGCTTTTAAATAGGCATGCTGCTGAGTTGCATACTTCGTCCAACTAGATACCGGCAACACATTACTTTGTTCTGAAGCAGGCAAAGTCAACTCATCATCATGCGATAACAACAACTCACTCACTTCTGGAGAACTGTTTTTATCCGGATCAACAAACGCCACCCAAAACTGGTCATTAATCACATTTAATGCCACTTGTCCTCTACACACGGGGCCTTTGATATAACCCTTAATGATCAATTCCGCTTCATCAAGCATAAATTGATATTTAGATTTTACCGGGATTTGTGAAAACGCTTTAAATGGATTCGACGCAACCTTGGCATCATAACTCGGCAAATACGTTACGTCATAATCCGCACCAATAAACTGCTGATATAACCGCAGCATCTTCTTTCCATCTAGCGCAAGCGGCATATGCGTTTTGGCTAATATGGTAGTACGCTCATGCATTAACCGATAATAGACACGCCCAGTTTGCGGATCATCATACGGGCGGCGAGTTGCAATGAGTTTAATTTCTTGCCCTGGGGGGGTAGTCGAGCGTACCAACTTAAAAAAGCTCGGTGATGCTGTTTTTACCTTGGTAGGAAAGTAAATATTGGCAAGGTACCAATGTTCATAAATATATCTCGCAGCCAATCGATGCTTTAGGCTATCTTGATTTAGAAATGCTTCCCACTGTGACACCTGCTTTATATCCTCCTCTGTGGGTGGGAGAATATGGGCCATTTTGGCGCCTTTGCGCATCCATGATGTTAGGATATTGAACTCTTGTGGCGATATAGCTGGCAATCCATAAGGCATCCCCGCATGAGGTTGATGTCTTGCCAATGCGGAATACTCATCCATATTTGCACAGCGCTGGGTACGGTCTAATGAAAAATCAAACTCTTCACCCAGTATGCTTTGCGATGGTAGCGGATGACCCATCTTTAACAGCAAACTATTGTATAATACACTCCCTAACAAGTTCGCCTGTTCTGTTTGTACTCGCTCATTCAATACCGGTGTAAATCCCTTTTCACGCCACTGCTTTGTGTTCGCGGCATCATACAACAACCTACTTGGCTGTTGAGCCAATAACCTTGTGCCGTCATAGACCCGTATTTTGCTTACCCCTCGGTCAATCCCTTCAGGTGAAGATAGCTTAAGTTGGCACGGTGCATCATAACAGCCGTGACACACCACACACCGTGTATCTAAAACAGGCTTAACCGCTTTTAAATATTCTGCTGCGAGACCATACTGACCACTACTCAAACGTGCTTGAGTTTGCGCTTTACCAAACAAGTCATCATATTTGCTAAAACCAATTGCGGTACACCCACAAAGCAATAAAAAGCCAATCAATAGGGCCCAGAAGCGTTTTTGCATTAATCCTCCTCGACTTCTTCGCCTAAATCAAAGGTCGGCATCATCTCTACCGGAGGGGAAATAAAAACTTGCTCAGATTCATCACTGAGTACGGCACTCAATACCGGGCCATGATTCAGTAATAACTGTGCTTGGTGTGAGCCTGTTGCTAACGCTGAAAATGTGACATCTCTCACTTCAAGATCATACGTATCTAAAGTAATACTGACACTTTCATCTGCTCTCGGATTTTGACATAAATTAGCCAGAAGTGTTTCATCGAGCGTAACATTTAACACCAAATCAGGCATGTCAATATTACGCGTGTCGATTTCATCATTTAATAAAAATAGCGGTAAAGTAAGTGGTGTATTTTGTGATAATTCCATAGATAATCTGCATTCAGGTGAACTCAATTGATGTGCTCATATTAGCATAAATAAACTAAACTTTATTGACTCTATGGTCGACACTTCTTCCCTCTATAAAATGTCTTTTACCAAGGAAGTGGATCACCATTCCCATGTAAAAAGCTGCCACTGGATTCAAGCGTCAGTTCCTCAATACGGGTAATTAACCTATACGCTGCTTGCTCAGCTGAAATATCTCCTGCGTAATTCACCATCTCAGTTTGTACGAACCCTGGGTGCAACAATGTTAACGCGACACCTTGTTCTTTTAATTCATGCGCTAAGCTCACGCTCGCGGCATTTAATGCGGCTTTTGACATGCGATAGCCAATATATGCGCCAGAGCTATTATCTGCAATTGATCCCATTCGGCTGGTGATCATAGCAACTTTAGCACCGGGTGAAAGATTCTGCTGTAATGCATGCACAACACGAATTGGGGCAATGGCATTTACCTGTAGCTGTCGTTCTAGGGCTGAAAAGTCCATATCAGTTAGTGTTTCATTACTAAATACCCCTGCGTTATTGATAAGGACATCTATCGGTTGTCCAGATAAAGCCTCCTGTAACACAGTAATGTCCGTCGTGTTGCTTACATCGATGTCAGTTACAATATTGACCCCATTCAACTGTTCAAGGGCATCAGATGAACGACGAACAATGGCTGTTACCTGATAACCTGCTAAAGCATACTGCTTGCAAAACTCTAACCCAATACCTCTATTGGCCCCTGTGATAACAATGTGTTTATTCATATCAATTCCTAATTACCCTACACAATATTTAACCCGAAACGCTTTCACGTTACATAATTTGAACTAATATTTTTGGGGTAAGATACATAAAAATCAAGCCAGCGCTAAGCAATCAATATGCAAAAACAACAATCATTAACTTACGTATTTATGGACAGGTAAACTCACTATGCGCACATTACTACTGATTATATCAGTACTTTTTATCCTCCCTTGCAATGCAAAGCCCTACACAATTAATGCCAGTGAAGCACTCTCCTATCAGCTAGGCCAGCAACAGGTTACCGCCATCATGACCGAAATTTATCAGCCATTGAACATCGTTCCTGAAGTGATATTTTTACCCAGTTACCGAGGATTAAAAAATGTGGACCAGGGCCTACTCGATGCGGAAGGCGGTCGTGTTGATGTTGTGATGACAACGTACAAAAACGTAATAAAAATACCAACTCCCATTGCGCAATCTCAATTAGCCATTTTTTGCCTTAAACCACACAGTTGCCAGGTAAACCTAAAAGATCCCATATTGCGTATTCATGGTAACCTCATTGCGGAACACTATTGCGCCAAAAAAGATTTAAGCTGTACTGCTGTGCAAAATGACATTTCTGCTTTCCAAGCATTGGTAAAAGAACAAGCAAATATACTGTTAGCAAACAGCGTATTTCCCAGCGGCTCTTTGTGCACCGCAGGAATTAAAAAAGTGTACATTAAACTTCTGCACGCTAAACCTCATCGCATCTATCATTACGTGCACCAGCGCCACGTAAAACTGGTCAGCGCATTAGATGCATCAATTAAGGCATTACATCACTCTGGTAAGCTGCAAGCTTTAATTGACACACTGCTTCAGAGCTTTGCAAAATGTGGTGGTGAAGTGATCAAGTTACCGCAATCTCTGCCTATTGTTCAGAGTCAATAATATCTCCTGAGGTCGACTCTAAAATTGAAAATACAGCGCCGCTAGGGTCGCTCAATACAGCAAACCGACCCACTTGCACAATATCAGTCGGTGGCACACATACTGTGCCAGCGAGTTGCTCCGCTTGCGCTACCATTGCATCACAACTTCGCACAGAAAAATAAATCATCCAATGTGGCGTAATACTTTCATCCCACTCTGATGTCATTTCCATTAACCCTGCAACAGGCTCTGAATTGACGCTAAACAGGGTATATTGTGACTCCCCCATAGGCATAATCTCGGCTTCCCACCCTAAAAGCTGTGTATAGAAAGAGGTACTTGCTGCGACATCTTTGGATGCCAGTTCATGCCAATACGGCACATTAAACTCTAATTTTCGTTGGTAACCTGAGTGCTCCTTCGCTTGCCACAGTGCAACTAAAGCACCTGTTGGGTCGCTCATCATAACCATTCTGCCTGCACCAGGCACATCATGTGGCCCGTGAATAATGTGTGCGCCTAAACTTTGCGCTTCAACGGCTAATACATCAACATTTTCCACTGCAATATACGCCAACCAATGGCTCTGAACCTGTGCGTCTACTTGCTCTTGCATCATTTGATACATGGCGGCTATATCATCTTTATCTTTTTGCAGCATCGTGTAATAGTAATCATCACCAATAGGTTGATCATCAAACTGCCAGTTAAATAATTCGGTGTAGAATGTTTTTGCTGCTGACCAGTCACTCGAGCATAATTCAGCCCAACAAAATGTATTATTCGTAACAGAGGTTACTTTTGGCATATATGGCTCCATTGCTCATTGCTTAAAGTCAATATCAAGTAAAGCACAAAATCAGATACTCACATGGGTTAGTATTACATTCTCAGTACTGAATGCCTATTGTGTAACCAATTCTAAATATGGCCTACCATAGGTCTGAATAAGTAATTCTGCTGCTGCCTGACGTTTTAATGGCTTGCTCATAAGGTACCCTTGGCTTTGTTGACAATGCAATGCCCCTAATACGGCCAATTGTTCTGGTGTTTCAATTCCTTCTGCGGTCACTTCTAAATCAAAACTTTTCGCAATTGCACAAATTGCTTCTATCAGCTGACGAGCGCTGCCAGCGCACTCAATACCGTCAATAAATGCCCTATCAATTTTTAAACCATCCACAGGCAATACGCTTAAACGAGCTAAGCTACTAAAACCAGTTCCAAAATCATCGATATAAATACCAAATCCAAGTTCATGCAGTTGCTCTAATGGCTCAATCAAACTGTCCTCCACCATCATCATCGCAGATTCAGTCAATTCAATTTTAAATTGTTGCGGTGACACATCATACTGAGCAAACAATTGCTTTAACCAAGGTACAAACATCCCACTCTGTAGTTGTAAGGGAGACACGTTCACACTCATAAACAGCCCTTCACAATTATGCTCACTCATAAACGATAGTGCCTCACGAAACACCCACTGACCTAGCACGTTTATTTTGGCACATTCTTCCGCGATTGGAATAAACTCTGCTGGGCTGACAAAGCCCAGCTCTGGGCTTTGCCACCGCACTAACGCTTCAAAGCCTCGCAACACCTTGCCATCTCGACAAAAAATAGGCTGAAACTGTAATTTAAGCTCAGTGTCTAACGTCATATCATGTAATGCGCGCTCGACTCTCAGTTTCCTAGAAGCTTCACAGGCAATCGCTGGACTATAGATGTGATAGCAATTCTTACCTCGCTTTTTTGCCTCATACATAGCAATGTCCGCATCATGCAGCAGCTTTTCTGCTTCATAATTCAAACATGGAACGGTAAACTTCCTAACCCCAACGCTGCCACTAATACTATGACTCTGCTCTTGATATATAAAAGGTTTACGTATTTCTACCAGAATATCTTCCAATACGCCCTCTAATGGCATCGGCAATTTGGCAAAATCAATTAATACCGCAAACTCATCTCCTCCCAAACGCGCAATGTCAGCAAAGTTCCCTAGCAATATTCGCATACGTGTTGCAAATTCAACCAACAGTCGGTCTCCAGCGAGATGACCCAAGGTATCATTAATCAACTTAAACCTATCTAAATCAATATATAGCAATATATACTTTCGCTCTGTGACCGTTCGACACGTTTCAACCAAATTCAAGAATGTTTGTCGATTAATCAGATCTGTTAAACTATCATGCTGAGCTTTGTACTTGAGCTGTTCATTAAATAATTTAAGTTGCGTAATATCTGTTACACGCCCTTCATACAAGGTCCCACTAGGGTTATGTAACCAACTTCCAGTTTGTCTAAGCCAAATACTATCTTTAGACTCTACCTGCGCTAACCATTCTAATTCGTCATGTCGCGATTTCTGATCAATGATGGCTTGCCACTGCGTAGCGAACTCATCATCAACGATATATTGGCTTAAATACGCCCCGAGGGGTTTGTCCTCTACGCCGATAAGCAAGCGCCTAAATGCAGGGTTAGCATCAATAAGTTGACCGTGCCCATCAAGTACAAAAAGCCCTTCATTACTGTTCAAAAATAGGCTTTTGTACTTTCTTTCAGCGCTGATCTGCTGTTGTAAAGCCGCTAAACGCCTATCCGATTCAACACTTAACCGCTCATTGGCTTGCGCTAGGCTTGTGGTGCGCTCAACCACTATTCTGTTAACAACGTTATTCCTAGAAACCAGATATCGTACTTGCATCCATACGAGCCAAGCACATAGACTTGCCACCACAATGAATCCTGCAATCATCAATTGCCTATTTTCGAGTAAACTGGGGGCCAATTGCTTCTGACTAAATAACTGTAACATCAACTCTTGACCATAAAAGTCGATATGTTGATATGCACCTACTTGTCGACTTTCTAAACTATGCGTGTTTTGCCAATCAGAGCTAAACAGCACCTGTTGTTGTGTTAAAACACGAATGTGCTGTTGACTTGTCTGGTAAATATGACCAAACAAACCTTCTAGTAAAATTGGTAATTCAAAGCTAATACCCAATGCTGATGCTGCTCCATCGTGATCAGGCCTTTGTACCAGCAATGTCCATTTAGCTTGATCTCGCCAGTTGATGGCCATCAGACTTTGTTGTTCGTAAAGGGCGTTGATTTGTTGTTCGGCAAAATTTAAGCTATCCCCCATTGTATGCCCATATTCGGCCATTGGGGCCACGTTCATCAATGTGAGGTAATGCTGGCTGTGTGCTTGCGCTAAACGTACTTTATAATCAAAAAAGCCCTGACTTTTCTGACTGGCTTCCACATTCGCCACTTGTTCAGCACTAATGATTCGATACAATTCTAGCCGTAGTTCAACGTCACTGCCCGGAAGCTGGGACTGTGCGACTTGGTTGAAAAGGTCCATTTCAAAACTAGGCACCAAATAAGAATCAATCGAATATAACAAATGCCCAACGTATGATAGTTTGGTATCAAGTTGATGATGGTACTGCGATAGCTGCTGTTGTAATGTTTGCCGTTCTTGCTGTTGGTAATAATTATTCAGTAAATAACCTACATACAGCATGACTGATACAAAAAGCGCAAAACACGCGGCACCAAACTGCACTGGTGAACGTAAAACTGAAATTATTGGCGTAACTATAGACATATGTAAATGACGTTGTATTCTATACACACCTGATAATAGTTCTTATTTACAATGAAGAAAAGCAAACTTTTACTTTATTCCCTTATATTGATACAAAGTGCCCCAATATTTGCTAATACAGCGCATTTGAATGTTTATTCGTTTCGTAAATATGAGCTCATTGAACCTGTCATTAAAAAATTTGAAGCACAGCACAATATTAAAGTTAACGTCGTAAATGGTAAATCCAAATACTTACTCGCTCGCTTGAAAAAAGATGGAATGGACTCTCTTGCTGACGTGATACTGAGCTCTGATTTAGTACAGTTACATGATCACAAAAACCTCTTACAGCCAATCCCACATCTTGCTCAGTGGGATCACATCCCGAGTGAACTTAAAGATAATAATGGATTTTGGGTCAGCATTTCGATGCGAACACGTGCGCTTTTCAGTCATAAAGATGATACATCATCACCACCACTTCGCTATGCATCATTAACACGCCCACAATACAAAGGCACCTTTTGTGTTCGTAACTGGCAGCATAGTTATAATCAAATGCTCGTAGCCTCGCTGCTTGCCAGTGAATCAGGCTCAGATACAGCATGGTTACCCATCGCTAATCAATTATTGGCAAAAAGACCCACAGGTGGAGACAGAGATCAATTGCGCGCTTTGGCCAGAGGGCAATGCCAATATGCACTGGCAAATCACTACTATTGGACCATGATGAAGCAATCCAATAACAAGCTAGACCGTGACCTAGCTGAAAAGCTTAACATACATTATATGATTGCAAATGATGGTACTACACCTATTTCCACGACCACCGCAGCAATAGCCAAATATGCGCCAAACAAGCATCACGCTCAAAAATTCATCCAGTTTTTATTAACAAGTGACACACAAAGCGTCTATGCCAATTCACTAGCTGAATACCCTGTCATTGAAAAAGCAACAAGTAGAGTGACGCCATTTACCCCTAATATTACCGCAGTAAAACAAAGTCTTTCGTTATTAGACATAGCCAAAAAGCGCCTACAAGCACTTTAATTATTGTGCATAAATAACGCGTAAATCACAATTGAACAACTTAACCGGATACTCTCGGTGGCCCAAAACATGGTACGTCGTGGCTTTTTTTGGGCCTTGCAACGTCATCACCTGGTGGTGCTCTTCACGGTAAGCTTGCTGTATACGGCCATATTGTCCTGTGTAAATAAGGGTTAAATACGGTGCTTCGTATTGCCACCCCCCCGAAACATTGTGAGTACTTAGCACCCCTTCCTCACGCCACTGTCTCTCTGCACGCAAAACAACACGACTATCGTGCCCACTGCAATCGTGGGTATAAAGTAAATTAGGGGCAACCTGTTTACTAGCTAGAGCAGGAAAATATAACCCAAGGTTACCCTGCGAGTAAAAGTGATTATCATGATTAAACACTCGGGTATCAAGGCGTTCAAAGCCCAATTTGTTTACAAGAAGTGTTACCTCATCAACTATCGATTGAGTCAAATCTCCCGGGAAGTAGAAAAGGGTTGGGTTGTCATATACTCTTTTAGGTATCACATTATTAAGACGGTACTCAATACCTAAAGCATCTAACTCATTTGTTAATATGGACTGTTTATTTTCTTCTAACACCGCATGATATACGTGTACCTTACTATTTGATTGGCAACCAACACATAACACCAACCAAAACATACTGGATATAACGCCATGTACTCGATTCATAATTTATTACTTGCCCCACCATTGATTACAACCGTAATCAATGGTGGGGCAAAATGCAACGTCAAATCTCTACTATGCGCTTACGTTTCATATTTAGCGGCCCATTGTTGTACCGTCGATTTCTTATAAAGAATGTCTTTAAATAGGCGATGACGCTCGTATTTCAGTGTCAATTCCTTGGTGTCAGTACCAGTCATTATCTGATTATGGTATTCATTAAAGCGCGAGATCACACGATAACTATGGGCTGATTTATTTGCCACTCGTGCAAAATGTGCTTTCAAATAGTTTCTCACATCTTCTGCGGTCATTAAGTCTAACCCATCTAAGTTCATTAACTCTTTTTTTAACATCGCTCGAATACCCATACTTACGTCGCCCTTGTCTTGAGATGTGCTGTCTTATGCCTAGTATTAGCTTCTGAACCAAAATACACACAAATAACGATATCTAAGTTAAAGACCATAAAAAAAGACAAAAAGTTTCGTCAGCTGTCGCATCCAGCGGTATAATATCGCAAACTGAAATAGGAGTTACTTGAATGACCGATGAACCCATTGAATTTATTGAAGTTGAGCTAGAAGAAGAGCCAATAGAGTTATGTAATCTACTTAAGGTATTAGACCTAGTTGAAACGGGTGGGCAAGCTAAAATGCTCATTGGTGAAGGCTATATAGCCGTCAACAATGAAGTGTGTACGGTAAAACGCAAAAAAATGTATTCTGGTGATAGCCTACATTTTGATGGTGATGACTATCTACTCACACTCTCTAGTGACGCGACTCCAGCGATTAGAACACAACCGACTCCTGACGTTGTAGAGCCTGAAAAAAAGAAAAAGCGCAATAGAAGCAGAAAAAATAGAAAAGATGCTGACACGGGTAGAAAGCCAATTTCATTTGGGTAACACTGGCGCTGGCGATCACACGTATCTGCACTTGTATTCGATACATATTCACTCCTATTTCTCAGCAGAAGTGCAGATAAGGCGTTACCCTTATTATAATAAAATTCTCGTACCGCATGGCTGATATAAATAATTCAATTGCTTATCTTTAATACTCGGTGATATAAAAGTCACCCATTATATTAAAGGACTTCATTTTAGGAGCTGTCATGTCCATTTGGTTTCGCCCCATCACTTTAGCGTTTTGTAATGACTTAGACAACGGATTACATGGACAGGGGTCGCTCATGAAAACGCTTGGTATTAGTATAAAAGAAATCGGATCTGATTACCTCGTCGCCACAATGCCCGCTACACCACATCATCACAACCCGATAGGAATAGTCCATGGTGGTGCCAATGTCGCTCTTGCAGAAACAGTCGCCAGCTATGCAGCAAACTTCGTGGTGGACTATGAACGCTACTATTGTGTTGGACAAGAAATCAACGCTAATCATTTAAAAGCATCTCGCAATGGCATTCTTACAGCCACAGCGCGCGCACTACACATAGGAAAGCGCACATCAGTCTGGGAAGTAAAAATCGTCAATGCGCAAAACCAATTATGCTGTGTATCTCGAATGACCGCTGCAGTTGTTACTCGAAGTCGCCAAGGTGATTCATAACAATCTGTTGGTAAACTCCACTCTTTCTGATTTTTGCTAGCCCTAAATTAAATTGTCGAATTATCTCCTTCCCTTGTGGGTGTGTTTTAAGCACACCCGTATGTAATGGCCAAGACATCAATGCCGGATATAGCACCTCTAAATCATGCAGTTCTGGGTATACTTTCAAATGATGTTTGACTGCCCACAAATCAGCTATTGCAACATCTACGCGTCCTTTTTGTACCAATTGTAAGCTAGCATGCAAACTTAGCACGGGTACAACTTTCAGCCCTTCAATACCATTTAAAAATTCATGATAGCCATACCCTCTTATGGTGCTCATGGTTAAGAAACGCAGACTGGTGGCACCTTTAAAATTAATCTTGTACTTTGCATGTTGGACCACCACCATGTCGTTATTAAAATAAGGTTCGGTGAAAAGCAATGTCTGCGCTCGTTGCTCTGTCCACCAAAGTGCTGGCACTAAATCAATTTCTTTTTGTTCCAGTAACCGCATTACTCTGCTAAATGGCGCAGTACGTATTTCAAAGCGAATATTCTGTGCCGCGAATGCAGCCACAGTGATCTCTTTCACTAAACCTGAACCATCTTCTAAAATATATGGTGGCCAAGGACTATGCCCCCCAACAACCACTTTAATTGGACTTGCAGCAGTAAAATGAGATACCAACATAAACCAAGCCAGGTAAAATAAACCTTTCAATTTTGTTCCTTATATCAATATGGCCGTTGATATAGTGTAGTCGATAAATGATCCACTCAGCCTATAAAGTACTCATATTGATACAGTAAAGATGACCCATATTATTGCCTTTGGTATACTAAGCTTCTGCCAATCATTGAAAGAAGCACTATGGAAAAGTTAGACACTGTTGTTATTGGCGCTGGTGTTATCGGAATGGCTGTTGCAGCGAAATTCAGTGAATCAACTCAAACACTACTCATCGAACAAGGTGAGCAATTTGGTGAACACAGTAGCAGCAGAAACAGCGAAGTCATCCACGCAGGGCTGTATTACGCTACCAACAGTTTAAAAGCCCAGCTGTGTATCCTAGGTAAAGAATTACTATATCGACATTGTGAAAAATTTCACGTACCCCACAAAAGAATCGGTAAAGTGCTCACCGCAAAAACAACTTCTGAGGTAAATACCTTACACACTATTGCTGCGCAAGCAAAAATCAATGGCGTTGATGATTTGCAGTTTTTGTCCAAAACACACATTGGTCGCTACGCGCCTCATATTAACGCAACACACGGCCTATGGTCTCCCTCTACAGGGATTATTGATAGTCATCAGTTTATGTTGTCACTTCTGACAAAATTAACACAAAATCACGGCCAATATGTGCCTCGTACACAGTTTTTAGCTGCGCGTAAAACCTGTAATGGGTACGTAGTCGATTTAGATTGTGACGGTGATTTATTTCAGATCCAATGCCAATATTTAATTAATGCTGGTGGCCTTTTTGCTCAAAAAAATGCCTCTTTAATTGATGGGCTAGAAAAAAAATATATTCCAGAATTACACTATTGTCGCGGTCAATACTTTAGCTATCACGGTAAACACCCTTTTTCACACTTAGTGTATCCTGTGCCTGAAAAACATGGGCTTGGCATACATGCAACACTCAATCTCGCAGGCCAACTCCGCTTTGGACCTGACACCCATTTTATCCATGACTTAAATTATCAAGTTGATGCCAATGATAAAAATAAATTCGTGCAAGCTATTAAGCAATATTGGCCAGCTATCGACGATACAAAGCTCTTTGCTGATTACGCAGGAATTCGCCCAAAAATAACTCAAACCGGTGCTCAAGACTTTATAATTCAATCCTCAAATACACATGGCTATACTGGCTTGATAAACCTATTTGGCATTGAATCTCCAGGCCTGACAGCTAGCTTAGCAATTGCAGAACAGGTCCTTAAAGATATCGGTTAAATCATATTAGGTTGAGCAAGTTAGTGTGCTATAAATTTTCTTGCTAGTCACCATTTCCACCGGTTGCATCATCCAACTGTTTGGTTCGATCATCCATCAATTTTTGTACATTTTTAGCGTCTTTCATCAACTTATTTACCGCAGCAGGATTTAAAGCAGAGGGTACGCCGTGTTGCGACTCGTTCGCTGATTTCTCTGACGCAAGCTTATCCAAAATCGCTGTATCTTCCGCCGCCATAATCGTGACCCGACTGGGATCTAAGGTATGGTGCAGACTATCCCCTTTAGGATTTGGCTTATCTGAATAAATCCAATTGCCATTCTCATCACGCCATTTATAAATTACAGGATCACTGCGTACTTCTTTTTCCGGATCTATATCAGCTAGCTCTTTGGCTTTGCCAACGGCTTTATTAAGTGTATGTTCCGAGTATTGAAATACCGTTTGTGCACTCCCTTGAGCTTTTTGTACCAATTCTTCTGCATTTATCCAAGGCTTACCATCGGGACGTTTTAAAACAAAGAGCGATCCCAACCCTATTAGCATCACCATAATCATCATATAACTTACAGACTTCATGTCTTCACTCCCTCGTATCATTCAATTAAGCTTAGCGTGATTAATTAGATGATACACAGCTGACAGACATAAAAAAAGCACAACAAAAGTTGTGCTTGTAAAGCGTATCTGACACTGGAGAATGACTAGATACCATCGCCATCAATGTGTAAACCACATTCACGGTTCAATCCAAAAAAGCGTGTTTCTTCTTCCGTCATACCCGGTTCAAGTTTACGCGTCGTATGCACATCTCCCATAGACACATATCCTTGCTCCCATAAGGGATGGTATGGTAGATCATGCTTGGTAAGGTATTGGTAAACGTCGCGATTACTCCAGTCAATGATGGGATAAACCTTCACGGTTCCGCGGCTGATCTCTAAAACCTGCTTATCAGCACGTGTCGAGGCTTGATCTCTGCGTAGCCCACTAAACCATGTACCCACTTTATGTTCTTGCAATGCTCGCGTCATTGGCTCTACTTTATTAAGCGTATTGTATTGCTTTATGCCTTCTTCACCAAGCTCCCATAACTTACCATATTTGGCTTCCTGCCAAGCAGGGCTGTAATTAGAACGATAAACCTTTAAATTTAAGTTTAACCGTTCAGTTAAATAGTCAACAAACTGATATGTTTCAGGAAAAAGGTAACCAGTATCAGTTAATACAACTGGCACATCTGCTTTTTCTTGCGTTACTAAATGCAGCATTACCGCGGCTTGGATACCAAAGCTAGACGATAAAAATGCATTGTTCGGCAAATTTTCTAAGGCCCAAGTCACTCGCTGTTGCGGCGTCATTGGCAACAGTAATTCATTTGCTTGTGCTAATAAGTGACGTTGTTCATCACCACTTAACTGTAATATATTTTTATAGTCACTCATGCTTATTCCTAAAGTTGGCGAGTTTTCACCCGCCAATATCCTATTTGTTTAAGCGTGGAAGTCTGTTTTTGAGACTTTAACTTCGGCAACAATGCCTTTGCGGATCACAAAGTCACCAAAACACTCATCTTGCTCACGCTCATTTACCCACTGACCGATTAAGGTATCTAGTGCAGGTAAATACACTTCTTCGCCTACATTTTCTAAGTATAATTTAGGCACCCTTGTACCTTCTTTATTACCACCTAGATATACGTTATATTTACCAGGCCCTTTGCCCACTAAACCAACTTCCGCTAAAAGCGCACGGCCACAGCCATTAGGGCAACCCACAACACGCAATATGATGCTGTCATTCGCAACTTCATGCTTTATCAGCAACTGCTCAACTTTAGTAACTAAGTCAGGTAAATATCGTTCAGCTTCAGCCATCGCAAGTGGACATGTTGGTAATGACACGCAGGCCATTGAGTTTTTCCGTTGTTCAGTATCCGTATCATCAATCAAGCCGTGTTCGCGTGCTATTTTTTCAATTTCCGCTTTTTGCTCTGTTGGTACACCAGCGATGATCAAGTTCTGATTCGCAGTCATGCGGAAATCACCTTGGTGTATTTCTGCAATTTTTCGACAGCCCGTTTTCAACGCTTTCTCTGGATAATCTAAAATACGACCATTTTGAATAAATAGGGTTAAATGATGCTTGCCATCAATTCCCTCAACCCAGCCAATGCGATCACCTCGATGTGTAAACACATAAGGTCTGCTCTGAGCAAACTTAACACCCGCTCGATTTTCAACTTCAGCTTTAAACTCATCAATACCAAACGTATCTAGCGTGTATTTCGTCTTGGCGTTTTTACGGTTAACACGGTTACCCCAGTCACGCTGCACCGATACAACATGCTCAGCGATCTTTAGCGTGTGCTCTAGTGGAATGAAACCGAAATCATCCGCTTTACGAGGGTAAGTATTCACATCACCATGTGTCATGGCTAAGCCACCGCCAACTAACACGTTAAAGCCAACCAATTTACCGTTTTCTTCAATTGCAACAAAGTTCAAGTCATTTGCATGCACATCTACTTCATTGTTTGGAGGAATTGTGACGGTTGTTTTAAACTTACGTGGTAAGTAAGTTGATCCAAGAATTGGTTCAATATCCGTTGTATCTTTGCGCTCACCATTTAGCCAAATTTCTAAATAGGCGCGTGTTTTTGGCAGTAAGTGTTCCGAAATTTTTGCTGCCCACTCATAGGCTTCTTGGTGAAGCTCTGACTCAACCGGATTAGTAGTACACAGTACATTACGGTTCACATCACCCGCAGTTGCAATTGAATCAATGCCTACATCATGCAATGTTAAATGCATTTCTTTGATATTTGGTTTTAATACACCATGAAACTGAAACGTTTGACGCGTTGTTAAACGAATACTGCCATACATGGTTTTTTCGCCAGCAAACTTATCTACTGCAAGCCATTGCTCTGGTTTGATAATACCACCTGGCATACGTGCCCTAAGCATTACATTATGTAAAGGTTCAAGCTTTTGCTTGGTTCGCTCTGGACGAATATCACGGTCATCTTGTTGATACATGCCGTGGAATCGGATCAACTGAAAGTTATCTGCTGTAAAACCACCGGTGAGTGGATCAGACAGGTCTTCGGTAATCGTGCCGCGTAAATGCTCACTTTGTGTTTTTAAACGTTCGTTATCTGCAAACTTAACGTTTTGATCATGCTTACTATTGGGCTTGCTCATTTATTAATTCCTAAATACTTTACTTTGACGGTATACCCCACGCGCACCGCAGGATATATAAGCACACGCACCGATTAATAGACGTCTTTTTGGTAGCGGTTTGCACTACGCAACTCTTTCAAATATAACTCTGCTTGCTCATCATCTTTACCACCATGCGCTTTAACAATATCCACAAGAGCTTGATGAACATCTTTGGCCATGCGGTTAGCATCACCACATACATAAAAATGTGCGCCTTTTTCTAACCAAGCAAACACCGCTGCGCCTTTTTCACGCAATCGGTCTTGCACATAAATTTTTTCAGCTTGATCACGGCTAAATGCCAAATCAATATGGGTTAACAAGCCTGATTTTACATAGCCTTGTAATTCCACTTGATATAAGAAATCTTGGGTGAAGTTAGGGTTACCGAAAAACAACCAGTTATCACCTTGCGCTTCTCGCGCATCACGCTCTTGTAAAAACGCTCTAAATGGTGCGATACCGGTACCAGGACCCACCATAATAACCGGTGTTGTATCATCGCTCGGTAAACGGAAATTATCGTTATGCTCGCTAAATATTTTTACGCTTACCCCTTCTTCAGCGCGTTGCGCCAAATAACCAGAGCAGCCACCGAAGTGCTGCTCTCCAAACGCTTCGAACTCAACTAACCCCACAGTTAAGTGTACTTCTTCTTCCACTTCCGCTTGGCTTGAGGCAATTGAATACAAACGCGCTTGTAGCTTACGACAGCTATCTGCTAATTCTTGCGCTGTGATATCAGCTGGATTTTGTAAAATAATATCAAACACTTGACGAGGCTCGATATATTCACGCATTGCAGCTTTATCTTCCACTAATGCCAAAAGCGCCGAGTTACCTGTCGCTTGCCCGTACTTCTCTACAAAACCTGGATAAGATTGCGTCAATTCTAGTTTTTCGATAAGCGCGGTACGAATATCTAGGGTCTCTTTACCCAATGTAACTTGTGTATCAGCCACGATGCCTAATGTACTGAGAATCGCGTCAACTTGTGTCTCATCATTTAAGAAATACACACCTAAGGAGTCTCCTGGCGTGTAAGTAATATCAGAACCCTCTAGTGAAATCTCAACATGACGTACATCTTTACTTGAGTCTCTACCAGTAATTTTTTGGACTACACTGAGCTCAGCTGAAAATGGATTTTGCTTCGTATATTGACTTGATGCTGCAGTAGGTACCCCAAATGGCATAGTCACAACATTGCCACCAGCACTTTGCTGTGCTTGCAATTGCGGTTCAAACACCGCTAATGCATCTGTAATCCACTGCTGTGCTTGCTCATCATAATCCACATCAAGATCTGCTCGAGGAAAGGCAACTTCAGCGCCTAACTTAACTAAACGCTCTTCAAAATCAATGGCCGTTTGGCAGAAAAACTCGTAACTTGAATCACCCAAACCAATCACAGCTATTTGCGTACTGTCTAATTTAGGAGCCTTCTTACTGGCAATAAATGTATGTAGTGCTTCTGCATCCTCAGGAGGTTCTCCTTCTCCATAAGTCGATACCACCACCACTACAAACTTCTCTTTTTTCAATGCCGACGTTTTATAATCAGACATGCTTACTAGTTTAACCGCCAAGCCTCGTGATTCAGCTTGCTCTTTCAGCTGAGTAGCAACGCCTTTCGCGTTACCTGTTTGTGAACCATATAATATGGTGAGTGGCAAAGCATCGCCTGCTGGTGTAGCCGTTTGCCCCACAACTCCACTTAATGCCGCTGTATTTGCATTTGCAGCCAAATACCCACTAACCCATGCCTGTTGAATAGGGTTCAGTTCTGCAACCAAACCTTGTAGTTTTTGCACTTGCTCTTGTGTGAGCGGGCTTGCCGCAGCACTAAGTTGACTCAACAACATTAAAAATTCCCCGTAACCCTAAACTATTTTTTGCTTAGATTGCTCATCTACAACGCCCTTACACGATGTAAGGATTTATGAGTTGAAAGCATACGCATCTCTACGAGTAAGAAAAAGACGAAGATCTGCTTTGTTATTCCATTTGGTTATTAATAACGGAAAATTCCAACAAAAACAGCTTAAAAGAATTGTTTCAAATTAGGCAACTCTAAAGTTAACATGTGCTCAACAAGTTCTGTATAAAAATTGATCTTGTTTTACTTCTAAAAAACAATAACTCTTTAAACTAAATATAGAGAGAAAATAATGAAACACGGGAACAAAGCAGCTCTGTCGATCTTAGCTGCCACATTTGGACTAGTAACAAGTGGTCATGCGGCCGCAAATGTTGCTAACGGTAACTTCGAGTCTTGGCAACAAGGTAAACCAACACAATGGAGTACCATTGATAGTGGTATCTCTATCACAGAAAATAACACCACAGTTAAGAGTGGTGTTTCATCCGCTCAAGTGACAGTCACTACAGCATCACAGAGCAATACGGACTTACTACAGTCGGTTACGGTGAAAGCCGGCCAAACATATGATTTTAGTACGTGGGTATACCATACTGAAGGTAAAGTTAAAGCACGCCTTATTATCGATGGTTACCAAAACTATTCAGACCCATTTAATACCCAACAATGGCAAAAGTTAAGCTATCAATACACAGCCAATACGGACAAAGTGATTAATGTTGGCTTACGCTTTTACGATACCAGTGGCTTTGATGGTAGTGAAATTGTTTACTTAGACGACTTTCAACCATCGATAGCCACACCGCCACCGCCTAATGCATGTACAAAAAATACCTTAACGATAAAACTCACTACAGATAAATACGCGAGTGAAACAAGCTGGAAACTTAACACAGCACAAGGAAGTACCGTAGCAAGCGGTGCTGACTTTGCGAACAATACAACACATACTGAAACATTATGCGTTGCTGATGGATCGTACAGCTTTGTTATTTCTGATAGCTATGGCGATGGAATTTGTTGTGAATTTGGCAATGGAGAATATTTACTAACGCATAACAATCAAACAATTGCTAGTGGCTCTTCTTTTACAGATCAAAAAACACATAACTTCACACTCGGTAGTGATGGTGGTGATAATGGAGGGGGTACACCTGGCGATTATTATGCATCAACAACCGGTTTGACAGGGTATGCACTAAAAACTCAGTTACACACGATTATCCAAACACACAACTCACAAGGATATAGCGCGATTTGGCAGTTCATAGATAAATCGGAAAGAGATAATTACTTTGAAAAAGATAACTCAGTACTCGACCGTTACTCTGAGAAACCTTCAGCCAATGATGCGTATAATTTTGTTGCCGTAACCAATCAATGCGGTTCATATCGAGGAGAAGGTGATTGTTATAATCGTGAGCACTCTTTCCCAAAAAGTTGGTTTGGCGGGAAAGTAGAGCCAATGAACTCTGACATTCACCATATATTTGCCACTGACGGCTTTGTTAACTCCAAACGCAGTAGCTTTCCATTCGGCGAGGTTGCATCTGCGAGCTTTACCTCAACAAATGGCAGTAAAGTAGGTTCTGCAACCAGTACATTAAACTACAATGGCACGGTATTTGAGCCAATAGATAAATTCAAAGGTGATTTTGCGCGGGTGTATTTCTATATGGCGACACGCTATGAAAACACCATTGGGAGTTGGCAAAATAACACCACTTATAGCAACGCCGTTTTAGATGGTAGTACTGGACGTGTTTTCGAGCCCTGGGTTATTGCAATGCTACTACGCTGGCATCAACTTGATCCTGTCGATGATATTGAAACAGCTCGGAATCAAGCTGCCTATGAATTCCAAGGGAATCGTAACCCCTACGTGGACCACCCTGAATTCGTTTCCAAGATATGGTGATCACACTATGCCTTAGATAATAAAGCGCTGCTTTAGGGGCTGTTGATCTTTGCTATTCTATTTTTGTTCTCTTTGAGCATGCTTTTATCGCGGCGCTTAATATGTGGCCTAGTAATCTAAGCGAATATTAAGCAACAAAGAGAAAGCGGTGCTCAAAAGAACCGGTAGGCAGCGCTTGATTGGCTTTTCTACTATGTTATCGGCTGACTCACATGGAACTACCATGCTACGCAGCCTCTGCCTTGTATAAAAGCCAATCAAACTGCTGCAAAAATGAACCTGAAAGATCAATAGCCCCTAATTATCTATAAAAAAACGGCCTAATCCTTTAGGCCGTAACCGACACGCGGGGAATCTATCTTGGGTTAATCGTAACAGGTTTAATGGTCACCTTTGCATTACCACTGGCGCCCATGTGAGCATCGTAGTGCTGCCCTTCAAATAAGGTATAAAATACATCAATATAATCGTCATCATTGCTAAACCAATGCGCTGGCATCGCCTTTATCAATTGATTCGTTAATTGCGGAATAATGGCATACCCTTGTACATTCGCATCAGGAATAGCCCGCATAGCTTGCGTGACAATATCTAAAAAGGTGGTCGCTAATGTTTGGTAGTTTGTATTATCATCTTGCTCCATTAACAATACATCTGCCGCTTGCCAACGATACCGATTCCAATGGATCAGGGTTTGATTTGGGGTATAATCACGACCATCATGGTCTAAGTACGGCATATCAACAATATCAAGTACAGGTTTATCACGACTCGGACTCACCCCAGTAACAATTGCATACACCTCCGCACTGCCTGAAATCCAAGGCTCTTCATCATCGTTTAAACGAATACGCTGTAAGTTACTGGTCGATAAGCTTTCTACATTAGAAGCTTGTTCGATATTTCTCGGCAAGGACCCCTGATCATTTAAAGTGAAGATATTCCGCATTATTGCCAGACCTTCACGCGCACTTTTCTTGCTGTCTATTTCAACAATTAATACGGGACGGGTAGGCATTCTATGCGCATCTAATAGGTGCATGTTGCCATTTTGGTCATAGGCTTCAACATAGAGCCATGTTTTATCGTCACCTTTAGGCGCAAATGCAACTAATGGCGCAACCCCTTCAAGCCAACTTTCAAACATAGAGCTGTCAGCAAGTCGCAATTGATAAATTGCATCATTGCTTAAAGTAAGACCCTTTAACCTTCTCGTATAATGAGATGCCAGACGTAATTTATCTGCCGCAGTGCCTTGTAACAAACTTGAAGTTAATGGCACGGCTAAACGGTGCGGACTCATGATTGATGTTAATTTAGGGGTCAGAGATTCAACTTCTTTAGCAAGAAACTTAGATATATTACTTTTTATATCAACAACCTGATGTTCCCCATAAGAAAAAGCATCCAATTCGGGAAACAAAGTCGTTATTTTTTGATCCTGAATTTGTGATGAATGGGCATTGAATCCAGCTGCAACCATTAAGGCCGGGAGCATTATTTTTGTTCTTAATTTCATCTTCCAATCCTATTATTATCCACGTGTGTTGGATATTGAAGATAAAACTAACAACAAAAAATATCAACAAATTAATACAAATTTAACAAAATAATTTACAAACGAATCAAGGAGTGAAAATAAAACTATTGTTTATCATGGAGTTATCGTGATTTATTGCGGTGAGATCATAGATAGAGTTAAAGACCTAATTATATTTAGGTCTTACACAACTGCAACATACTTTACTCTGCTGGGTACAGAGTGATTTCTATTCCTGCGCCAATCGCTGAAATACGTAATAAAGTATCTGCATGTAACGCTTGAGAATAGCATTTAGGTGACGTGCCTGAATTAAAGCCAATGTCAAAAGTACGCTTTGAACAAGACAACCACTGTTTCAATCCAGCTTTAGTACAAGACTCTATTAATTCACATAAATGGTTAATTGCTTTATCGGGACTAATCACATCAGCATTAGCTTCAATTCGTGCTAATTGACGATATTCATCTTTGTCATAGTGCAATATCACAGCATCTTTTTTAAGGTCACTCACTAATGCACTAATGTCATGTTTAGATTCTAGCTCGAGATCCACGTTTAAAAACTGAATTTCTGACATGTTTTCTGATTTACCTTATGTAGTATAAAAATTAACGGTGCTGCAAGGTAAAGTGTAACCAAGTAACGCCATGCTGGCTATAACAAACTCACTCTGCGACAATTTAACGCAGTGACAGTACCTAAAATTACCGTAAACTGACATTATTGAAAACTCGACACTAGAATAGAGATGATCAAAAACTTATTGAAGCCTGCGCGTAAAATGCATAAATGGTTAGGGTATTTGCTTGCATTGCAAATTTTTGCATGGTTATTGGGTGGGCTTGTGATGAGTGCAATCCCATTAGAGAAAGTCCATGGCAAGCATTTAGCCAAACGCCATATAGATTCCCCCTTTTCTCGTCAACATTATACTGCTGACTTAAACTTACTTACAAACACCATGTCACAGCTCACATCTGTGTCATTTATTCATTTTCTTGATACCCCCGTCATTAAAGCGATTGGTCAACAGACACAATGGTTTAACGGCATCAGTGGCAAAGTACTCGCGCAACCGATTGAGCAAGATATTCATAAACAGGCTTATTTACATTATTTAGGCAAAGGAAAAATAGCGTCATCACATTATTTTGCATCCGGACCAAGAGAAATCGGCTATAAAAAGCATGTCTGGCAAGTTACCTTCAATGATTGGCAAAATACAACCATTTACCTCAATGCCCACAGTGGTGAAATAATCACTATTAGAAGCAATATATGGCGTATTTTTGATTTTTTTTGGATGCTCCATATTATGGACTACGATGAAAGAGATGACTTTAACAACCCCTTATTAATCAGTTTCGCGACGATAAGTGTATTATTTTGCTTAACTGGCATGTTGCTTCTTTTTCAATCCCGCCCACGGAGGAAGCGCAACATACGTAAAGCCTCGTCGTAACACTCGGCACTCAGAGCTTATTTGTACAGGCGCAGGAACGTAACTAAGAAGATGTGAAAAGAGGGCTCAGCCTTCAATGTTCGGTTATCAATGTAACGCAACAAATATTGCTATTGACCATATTAGTTGCTAATTTCTACACATAGTAATGACATTTGACCACTAGGTACTATTAATGAATTTTCACTCTTGTGCTATATTTTCTGCGGGCTTAAGTCTGTCTTTAATGTTACTAACCGGGTGTGGTGGTTCAGGTGGCAGTACAGCTGATAGTCCAGCACAAAATAGTACGACACCAAACAGCGCCATACCGCCCGACGCAACTTGGCAATTTGGTCAATTTACTGCTGCTGAAAACTTCATTAATCACTGTTCGAATCCTAGAACAGGCATTGATCCTTATGAAAACCAGCCTTTTCCTGATCAAGCTGGCTCTATACAACATGAAAAAATGTGGCTACGTTCACTCACTCACTCAACCTATTTATGGTATGACGAAGTAGAAGATAATGATCCTAAGAACTTTGACAGTGTGTCACAGTATTTTGATTCTTTAAAAACATTTCAAACTACCCCTTCAGGTAATCAAAAAGACCAATTTCATTTTACTCAAACTTACGATGCTTATAAAAAAGAATCGCAATCAGGCGTATCCTCTGGTTATGGGCTTCGTTGGGCAGCAATAAGTACTAAGCCTCCTAGAATATATCGCGTTGCATATATGCAAGATAACTCTCCAGCTGCCTTAGCTGGGTTTAAGCGCGGAGACACTATAGTCGCTATTAATAACATCGATATAAACTCAAATAACACAGAAGCACTCATTAATGGGCTCAGCCCAACTAACGGAAGCACTCACACATTTACAATCTCACGTTCCGGACAAACTGAGTCAATTGATATAGCGGTCACCGCAGGTGATATTGCCTTGTCGCCAGTGCAAAATGCTAAAACCTTTACTGCAGGAGAAAAAACGGTTGGTTATGTGCAATTCAATCAGTTTATCAGTGCTGGGCAAGCGGGCTTAATCTCGGCTTTCAACCAATTTAACAACGCCAATGTCAACGCGCTCGTCCTAGATATGCGTTATAACGGGGGTGGCCTTGTTGATATGGCAGCACAGCTTGGCTATATGGTCGCTGGAGCAAGTAATAGCACCTTTAGTCAAACCATTCACAATGATAAACAATCAGCAAAAAATCGCAGCGTTGGGTTTGAGCGAAGAATGATAAATTGGGATACGCTGCAGTACACTGATACAACCCTACCTAGCCTCAACTTAGATACCGTATATATCCTCAGTACTGTTAGCACCTGCTCAGCAAGTGAACTTATCATCAATGGACTACGCGGTATCGATGTTAATGTAGTACTTATTGGTTCGAAAACATGCGGTAAGCCATATGGTTTTACTCCCGCTCCAAATTGTGGCCAAGTTTATTACACCGTACAGTTTAAAAGTGCAAATGCGAAGGGGTTCGGTGACTATGCGGACGGATTCACGCCAATCGATGGTGACCTCGGTGCCACGGAATTAGGCTTAACGGCAAATGTATCAGGCTGCACTGTAGCGGATGATTTTACGCAGCCACTAGGCAATCCAAATGAAGCCCAATTACAGGCTGCATTAACACATATAGAAACAGGGGGTTGTCCTGTATCACTTGTTAATCGCCCTATCCAACAGAGCACCGCATCTAATCACAACAAAGGGGTTAGTTTAACGCTCCCCAATGCCATTTGGCAAAATAATACTATCTATACCATTATTAATGAGCAAAAATAATGGCATACGCAATAAAAGCCTCTTGCTGTGCACTCGTTTTACTCTGTGTTGGCTGTGAGCAGACCCCCACACCTGACCTTCAGCCGGCCATAATAAAAAAAACCACAGTCCAGATGAAAAATGAATTGCAGCATGCAATCGTTACCCTCAAAGGGGGGCTAACTCCGCGTTTGGCCGACAACGTATTTACCACCAGCAGCACGTTGTTACTTGAAAGAGTTAATAATCTAGCCAGTCCACTTCAGCATGCAATAATCGCTATGGATATGAGCAGTGTTTCTCGCTTTGAGTTACAAAAACGCGGTGAATTGTGTGTTCTATATTTCTCGAGAACACATAACTACGTACCTTTGGAAACCGTTGTGTGTGAACCGCTTCAGCTTGACTTAAAGTAATCCTTAAATACTCTGCATAATGCTTGCACTTTTGCGGTACGATGAACCGAAACATGTGTTACCAGCCAAAAATCTAGTGGCCAAGTTAACTCCTCTTCTAGTATTGGTTGAATACGATGAGATTGTTTAGCAATGTTGTGCTGTAGCCCACCAATTCCTAAACCACTATAAATCGCGCGTGCGGCTTCGGCTGTTTCTGAAACTCGTATACATATTTGTGCCGCATCTATCTGTTTATCCACCCAATCAAAATATGGCACCATTGCATTAAACCCTGCAACCCCTGATACAAAATGATGCTGCGATAGTTCTGCTTTTGTCTGTGGTATGCCCATCCGTTTGATATAATCATCTGATGCATATAACCCTGCCGTCGTTGAACACAGGTGCTGAACTATATAATCTGGATCGCTCGGTTTATCCCCAGCTCGGATTGCGATATGGGCTTGACCATGATCTAAACGAAGTCGTCGTTGTTCCAAGATTATTTCTAACTGCACTTTTGGATGTTGCTTTTGAAATTCAAGGCATGCTGGGCTTAACATTTCCACAATACCGCTAACCGTTGTCAGTAATAATCGGCCACTCAAAGTCGTATCTGCTGCAACAATTTTATGATGCAAGTGGCCCAGTGTATCTTCAATAGTCGTACCTGCTTGCAATAACTGCTGCCCAGCCTCTGTCATCTGATAACCACGAGCATGTCGATGAAACAATCGTGTGTTGAGCTGGGCTTCTAGCTGATTAATACGTCTCAATACGGTACTGTGGTGAATACTTAAGACGTGAGCTGCAGCGGTTAATGTACCGTACTTGGCCACAACATATGCAATATGAATATCTTGCCAATCTTCGATTTTACCCATTATATAGAATCACTATTTATTTAATTCCTGAATATGATACATTCTCGAGTTATGACTTTTTACTTATTTCGTCACGATTGATACATAATTACCTATCTAAAACTAGGGACTCTATCCAGAATGGATACTACAAGAAACTATCAGCAAGACACGCATATTTCACCACAATTACCTCATGCTTTTTATTGCTGTACATTTTCAGTCGAGCATTATAATGATAGCCAATTCTCTCTCCATGGAGTTAGTTTTCCAGAGAAACTGAAAAACGCTGTTGCCAAGCGTCGTGCTGAATTTTTAGCTGGCCGTATATGCGCAAAGCATACACTTGAAAAAGCAGGTGTGAGTAATTTTCCGTTACTAAGTGGAGAAGACAGAGCGCCAATTTGGCCATCTCATATTACAGGAAGCATAACCCACACTCGTCATATTGCTATGGCTGTAACCACTTCAAACAGTGATGTACTTGGTATTGGTATTGATATAGAACGGCTAATGGATGCAGAGCAAGAGCAAAAGCTAAAATCACAAATTCTTCATCCTGCAGAGTCAGCCATATTTTCACGTTTGAATGAGTACACAGATCACCCTCTAACCCTCATATTCTCTGCTAAAGAGAGTATCTTTAAGGCCTTATATGCGAGTGTAGGGAAGTTTTTTGGGTTTGAAGCGGCTAAATTAGTCACATTTACTGCTAATGAACTAGAGTTTAGCATCACTGAAACATTGTCAGAGACCGTGCCTCAACATACGGTTGTTAAAGTGCTTTACCAAACCACCTCTGAGTTTGTATTTACTGAATGTGAATTTAGAGCCTACTGATAAAACACAAAAAACCAGTCCTAATTAGACTGGTTTTTTAGATTGGGCATTACATTACTGACGCTTAACTTTTACACGCTCAGTTGTTGTAATGGCAGCTTCAACACGCCGATTCTGCGCATGCGCAGCGAGCGTATTCGCGGTGTTCAGTAACCGCTCTTCACCATAACCAATTGTTGATATACGCTGAGCATCAATGCCTTTAGCTACCAACTGTTTTGCAACGCGGTCGGCACGCTTTTTCGATAATACTTGATTATACTTTGCATCTCCTACAATGGATGCATGACCTTCAAGTACAACTGCTGCGTCTTGATGCTTATTCAGAAATGCGACAACTTCATCAATGTCATTCAGATAATCTGATGATACAGATGAGTTATCATGAGGAAAACGCACTAACAACTTCACGTTTACCGTTTTCTCTTCATACTTACTACAACCGTTAGCATCAACCGCATCCATCATCGGAGTATTACTACAACGATCTCTTGAGTCGAGCACGCCATCCTTGTCTGAATCTTTCTTAGTAACAACGGGCGCTTTCACTGGTGCCGGCGCTGCTTCAACTTTTGGAGCTGCTTTAGTTGTGCCAAAGAAATAGTTAATACCTAGCTTCGCCCCCACATCCACATAGCTTCGCTCTAAGCCTTGATATACTGACGTCTCTGCATTCACAAATAAATTATCACTAAAGTGGTGACGGTAGCCAGCTCCTACATTTGCAAACGTATTACTATCAAATACATCTACTGATTTAATACCAAATATCCCGTAAAATGGGCCGCCATCAAAGTGATATAAAGCATCTAAACCAAAACGTTCACCATCTTGTGAGCCCGTACTCGCACCAGATAAATCAAAATCCATATCGGCATACTCGAAACGCGCACTCCAGTAGTCATTAAAGCGATAGCCTAACTCAGCTCCCCAACCCATAGAGTCGTCAACATTTACGCCGCCAGTGTTTGCCCCTAGCGTGTTTTCCCAACTCGCATCGTAATAATCGCCAAACACTCCAAAGTGTATACCTTCTGAATGCTCTTTAGCCGATACTGTCGATGCAGCAGTCATTGCAATTATTAAACTAATATATTTAAGTTTCATCATTTCTTCCCGTATTTCATCAACGTGAGCGCAGATCGCCCTTCAATTTGGCTTTATAATAGTAGAACATTTCTTAATCTTTACTTAACATTTGAAGATAATATATTCCTAATACAATTATCCTATCTGACGACCAAATAATGTCTTGTAGAGCCCCTGTTCTGCTGAAAGTGCTTCATGACTTCCTGACTGAGAAACTCGGCCATCATCTAAAACGTAAATAAGGTCTGCTTGTCGTATGGCACTCAATCGATGGGCAATAATCAATGTGGTCCGGTTCGATAAAAAATCTTGTAGGTTGCGGTGAACTTTACTTTCAGTTTCTATATCTAGCGCTGAGGTTGCTTCATCTAAAATAACAACTTTAGGGTTTGCTAATACCATTCTTGCTATGGCAAGGCGTTGTTTTTGTCCGCCAGATAATCTCACCCCATTACGCCCAACTCTCGCGTCAAGACCATTATCTAAAACTCTGATAGTGGCATCCAATTCAGACACCTTTAGCGCTTGCCACATCTCCTGCTCAGTATGTTCTCTTCCCATCGTCAAATTTTCCCGCACGGTTGCATTGAACAAAATAGGTTGTTGTAATACCGTCGCTATATTCTCCCGTACTGTATGATAGCCAACATCCTCAATTGCGGTGTCGGCAATATATATTTGCCCTGATTGCTTTTCATATAGCCCCAGTAGCAGCTGAACTAAGGTCGACTTCCCTCCTCCAGACACTGCAACAACCGCGACTTTTTTGCCAGCGGGAATATCCAAAGTCACGTTTTGCAATACTGGTTGCTCTTCGTTATAACCAAAGTCCACATTGCTAAAATGGATACCTATCTCTTGTTGCTCAAAGACTCTCGATTGCTTAGCAGGCGCTGCTCGCTCAGTAGCAAATGCAAATACTTGGTTGAGTCGTTGTAATGCTGCTGATGCTCCGTAATATGCGTACTGGATCCCCAATAATTCTTGCACAGGCCCCATCATGAACCATAAATATCCAAATACCGCAAAAATTTGTCCTACAGTGAGATCAGCAAACACCACCATAAGCATGGCTATAGCCCGGAAAACTTCAAAGCCAAGTAAAAATACGGTAAAGCTTAATCGACTTACTGCATCTGTTTTCCATTGTGATTGAATAGCAAAATGCTTCAAGTCTGCAGCTGATTCCCTGACGTGTGAAAAATATGCACCTTCTCTGCGTACAGCTTTAAGCTGTGAAATTGCATCAAGCGTTTCCACCAAGGATGATTGAAATGCTTCGAATGCTGCATTTTCATCTTTTTTTAAGTGTTTGATCCGCTTACCAAACTGTCGTGAGAAATAAATAACCGCGGGGTTTAATAACAAGATAGTCAACCCCAAAGTAAAATCAATCCATAGCAATACAGCCGCAGTCCCAATGATAGTCAGTAAACCAATAAGAAACCTTGATAAAGTTTGGCTTATAAATGTATCCAGCGTTTCAACATCGGTAATACACCGAGAACTAATCGCACCAGCTCCTTGTGTTTCATATTCTTTTAATTGCACTTGTGGTAAATGATCGAGTAATTGCTCCCGAATCTTAAGGCTAATGTCTTTGCCAATGAAGGTAAACTGTCTTGACTGAAAGACGCCTAATATCAGCGCCCCGAGTCGCATCAGCACCACGCCCAGCAAAACGACTAGAATATATGCCGTTGGTTGATGCCATTGAGCAGGTAAAAACTGATTTAAAAAAGCAATCGCAGCTCCAGGGTGACCAAGCAGTACCTCGTCAACCAATAATGGCATCATTAATGGGATCGGCACACTTACCAAAGCGGCTAAAAAAGCAATAATATGAGCAGTGAACAACGGTTTCTTGTGCGCAATAACTTGCTGTCGTATATCCTGCCAACTCAGAGATTTTGTCATATCAATCCTTACCTGTTACGTCCCACAGAATGTTTGATAACTCGTATCAGAGTTAGCTGTATGAACAAACTGATCTGGTACACGCTTATAATTGTAAGGCGAATTCAAAATGGGTAACCATTTAGTCAATAATGGGCTATCACCTAATTCATTAAACTCTGCGATGACTTTTTCAATGAGTTGATTTCGTGGTATCACTGATGGATTTGTTATTTTCATGCGTTGCAACACGTCACTTCGTTCATATTCACTCACTCGTAATTGCCATTTCACTATCCAACTATCAAGCTCACTAGGGACTAAAAATAACGGATCACTTTTTACTTCCATAGCATTGGTTAATGCGGCAAATGTATTGGTGTAATCTAATTGCTTCGAATTCATTTCTGATAAAAGTTCTGACAGCAATTCATTATCAGAGTCTTGCCATACTAATATGCCAAGCTTGCTCGCCCACATATCTTGATAGGCCTCATTAAACTCTGCGGAAAATTCGGCTATCGCAGCAGATAACATTTGTAATGCAGATTCTTCATCTGAGTCAATTAATGGCATTAATGACTCTGCTAACCGTGCACAATTCCAGTTTGCCATATTTGGCTGATTACCAAATGCGTATCGTCCTTGTTTATCTATAGAACTAAAAACCTGATTAAAGTCAAAACGCTCCATCATGGCACATGGTCCGTAATCTATTGTTTCTCCACTGACTAAAGTGTTGTCAGTGTTCATTACCCCATGTATAAAGCCGACTCTCAACCAGTGAATCACAAGTTTAATTTGAGCACTACACACGGCTTTTAAAAACTCGATAACTCGTGTACTACCGCAACTCACTATATGTGGATAATGCCGCGCTATAGCATCGTCCATTAAGTTTCGTAATCCATTGGTATCGTTATGTACTGCAAGATACTGAAAAGAGCCCACTCTGATATGACTGCTTGCAATGCGGCTAACTATTGCTCCTGGCACAACCTCATTTCGTATAACGGATTGTCCCGTTGAAATGACCGCTAGACAATGAGTTGTGGGTACATTTAATGCAGCCATTGCTTGGCTCATCACATACTCTCTCACTGCGGGCCCCAAAGCACACAACCCATCCCCTCCTCGTGAAAAAGGAGTTCTTCCAGAGCCCTTCAATTGAATATCAAATAATTGGCCATTAGAATCGGTAAAAGCCCCTAATAGATGAGCTCGGCCATCACCTAAGGTTGGGTTAAAGTGCCCAAATTGATGACCTGAATAGGCCAGTGCAGTAGGTGGGCTACACACGCTTTGTACACTGCCTGTTAATATTGCCTTCGCATCACTTTTCGCAACTGGAATATTTAAAGTATTAACTAATACCTCATTCCATAAAAGTAATTCTGCTGACCGTACCGTTGCGGGCTTGCTAGCAACCAAAAAGTCGTCACTAATATTGTTGTACCGTTGAATTAACTCCATCACAAACTCTCTTATTCTGGTACTTGATTATCGCCAATGCTAAAGGCCACCAATTGGCTTAAAGCTTGTAAAGACCAATCACTTTCATTTACCAAGGTATTAAAAAAAGCTTGGGCAGCCCCTAAAGATTTCTTACTTTGTAAACCCCCTTCTATAATCTCATGCGCTCGTAAGTACGCCTCCACATCTCGGCTGAGTAAAAAGGTATCTTTGCCCATAGCTCTTAGTGCGAAAGGGCCTGTATTACCACCTAATCTGGCACCATGCTTTTTTAAATAGTCCCACAACCCAATTATATTATCCGTAGGCCACTGTGCAATGAAATGAGAGAATGACCCGTGAGATTGCTGTATTTCGTGGATCATGTAGCAATTATCAGGAATTGTCTGAACCTTCTTATAGTTTCGAACAATGCGTTCATCTGCTGATTTTTGTTCTAAGACCTCAGGAGACATCATCAATAATTTATTGATCTCAAAGTCCCAAAATACTTCTCTAAAGCCATGCCATTTAGCGTTAATTACAGACCAATAAAAGCCACTTTGAAACACTTTTCGAGTGAACTCTTCTAGCCATAAATCATCCTCAATCAACATCAAATCTGCTGCTGTAACTGGGCTATTGATTAATGACATAAGAACTTGTTCAGACCCTTTTCGTGCACAAGCCCTTTCATATATATTCGAAAACTTTTCCATTATTCTAAGTAACCCTATTTCGAAAACGTAATTGATTATCTATAGTTATAATAAAGCGTCTACAAGGCACCTTATGAGAATTCTGTTTAGCATTTTTCTATTTATTAGCTCAAATGTTCACAGTGAGCCGTATGCTAGGCAAATTAATATTACCACAGGTCAATGGCCACCCTATATTGATCAATCAAAAGAAGATCAAGGCTGCGTCGCTTCCTTGATACGAGATGCTTTTGCACTATACGATATAAAAACGCGATTTGTTTTCATGCCATGGGAAAGAGCATATAAAGATGGCATGAAAAAGGAGTTCATTGGAAGTGCTTATTGGTATTTTAGCAAGCAACGCAGTGAAGATTATATATATACTAAACATGCTATTACGGAAGAAGTAAGTCGATTTTACCACCTGAGTAGTTTACCGCTAAAGTTAACACGCTACTCAGATTTGAAGCCATACACTTTACTACTCAATAAAGGGCTTACGTACCCCGATGAATTACTTGAAGCGATTAGTGAACATAATATAAGAACAGTGGAGTCAACTTATACTGACAAGAATATTCCATTCCTTTTGCGTAAACGCGCTGACATTATGATCATGAATGAAAACACCGCTCAAGAATACAAGCGTTCATTGCCAGTATCAAAACGCTCTGCTATCACGTCTCAAAAGAAGCCCGCATATATTAAACGAGGTTTTTTACTGATCAATAAAACACATCAACAATATGCTATTTTATTTGACCAAGCTCTGAGTACTCTATGGTCAAATAAAGATTACATTAAGCACTACGAACAGAATTGTTCTAAGATCGGTATACTGACACACGCTCTAGAGTGATTTAATCATAGGATTCACTCTGCTATTTTAAGGCATGCTTGAATCTAAAGGACCGTGTCACTTATCTAAACTTGCTTTAGAGTATTCATAGCTCGCTTCCACTACGCGTAATATTTAATATCTGTGATTACAATTTAAATATGACTCCTAACCTGCGTCAGGAAGACCACAGGTAAAGTGAGAGTATAAGATCCGATTTGCGTAATCCTGACTACAGCAATAAATACACCATAAGAATGTAGTCTCCCAGAACGGGTTTCAGTACGTTTCTCTCTTGCCCACTTTTATGGGTCTTGGCCTTCGTCAGGGGGACCATAAGGTGGAACTCATCACTCTGCATTGGTTTCAGGTCCATGGTTTTCCGGGTCTTTTTCTTGCTTATTTCCCTAA
>NZ_JAGJEK010000017.1:0-148344 GCF_018101015.1 Pseudoalteromonas sp. MMG005
ATATGACGTGAATATATTAATTTAACATAACGTAAATTATAGGGTGTTAATTAATTATTATAATATACTGGTATTTTGATTTTTATTAAGCGAATGATTTACGTATTAAATGTCCAATACTAGACGGTATCGGACATTTTTATGCTTATGATGAGGTGTTAAGTACCACTGAACTTTAAGAACTCAATTAACTTACTTATTGCCGTTGTGAACCCTCTTAGAAAAATCTCACAATTGTTTTTGCAACGAGCTTTTATCCAAAGCGGATAAAAATTTTACGCTAACAATCGAATTATCAAAAGAAACTATAGAACTAGAAGATATATTGAGTTCAGATGACGCTCAAGCTCTCCTAACTTTCTCTAGATTGGCAAATAAGTCGACCGGTTAGGTGGTTTGAATTAATAAAGTTAACAGCTGGAACCAACCATAAAATCTTTACACGCTATCGTCCCGCTACCACATAAAACTTAGTAGTACTTTTTAAAATAGTTTTTATTTAGTGACAAACCGATGTTACAAAGTTATGGCTGAAAGCCAAAAATCGTTGTTTGTCACGGTCTTATTGGTCCCTATAAACCCATGCAAACGCACTTGTGGTCTGGATTGGAATGAAAATGTATATGGGTGATCCACGATGCTCTTAACTTCACCATTATCCATCTTGTAGTATTTTACGATACCATTGGTGTCTATATAGTAGATGCCATGAAGGTCGACATCCCAGTTTCGATCTAACGTCATTTGTTTCGGAGTCGGTATTTTTTTAGGTTTATTATTAAAGTCCCACTGCCACAGCGTGCGCGTAACAGCGTCGATATACAGTAAGGATTCTTTATCCGGTAAAAGTCGGCCTTGATAGACGTTTATAGCTGGATAATACGAGTGTGCTGAGGTCGCACTATTGTAACTGGCTAAACGCCAGTGGAGGTGGTGTCTTTGAGCGTAAAGCACCCTATTATGTTTGTTCCAGCCTATAACATGTACTGGATCTGAACTTAACCATGTAACATGTAAATTATCGAGCTCAACATGATAGATTGCTATGCCATATTTGCTACCCTGTTTAATAGTCGCAGCAATGCGTTGGTTGTCTGTTGACCACACTAGATCATAAATATCATCGAATTTAGAGTTGTTAATACTGCTTAAGTGATTGTTACCTCTAATCCATAGTGTTTTGTAACCTTTACGCGTTGAAACAAAGCCCATTTTTTTTGCATCTGGACTAATCGAAAGTTCGCTATCATTACTGTTTGAAGCTGTGAGTGGTAATGCTTTTTTTGGCTGGGTTAAATCTAGAGCGACGCCTTTTAAGTTAGTCTGCTGTAAAGAGAATAAAAGAGTACCGGTATTACTACTAATTTGTAAGTTTGATAATGTATTTGTGGGAAATGGCGCTGATATTGTTTTAGTTTCACCAGTCAGAGTAAGTAAATGTACGCCCTGCTCATTGGTATATAGCAGGTGCTCATCATCGACCCAGTCATACCCAGAAATTGTAGTTTGATAGTTACTCAATTGAGTTTCGTTCCCGTCGAGGTCCACCGTAAATAGCGCGTGGTCAGATGAAGCTTTAGAACGGATATAAGCAATTTTTAACCCTGAAGGTGAAAATATCGGGTACTTATCAGTCAATCCCCGCGGTGGTGTTGAAAGGGGCTCTATTAAATCGATTAAAGCGTCATAAATTGCTAGTCGATGTGTTTTTGAGTTGAGGTGTTCTTGGGTAAAAACAAGGGTTTTGTTATTTATATGATGGTTTAAACCATAACTTTTACCGCGTAGCTCAACAATGTGCTTGATTGTGTCGTTAGACAGGTCAATAAGTGATATTGAATGAGCGTGGTTTTTACGGGTTAAAGCGAGTACAGAGTTTGTTTTAGCGGTAATTACTGGGTGCATAAATTCGTAGTCATATGCGCTGAAGCGTTCTTTGCGCTGATTTTTTACCGTCATCAATACAATGGTATCCATTTCGCCTATGTCTGATTCAATATATGTTAAATGCGTACCGTCTTCGCTTAGGTTGGGCATAAGCTTTAGGTCAGTGTTGTAAGTTAAGCGCTGCATAGAACCCATCGATATTGTGGGCTCAGTAGTTGATACAATGCGTGTTATGAGTGGAAATGTGAATAATATGATTAAAAAAAAGCTTATAGAACTAATTACCCTACGTTTTGCATACTTACTTCCCGAGGGTAAAGGGGCCACCTCTGCCACTAATCTGTAGCCAGTCTTGCGTATGGTCGCAATGTATTGTGGTTCGCTCAGGTTATCATCAAACGCCCTTCTTAAAGAAGAAATAACGCGATTCAAGGCATCTTCTGTGACCACTTGATTAGACCAAAATTGATTAAATAGTTCTTCTCGGTTAATTATTTGGCCCGGTCGAGCAGCCATATATTGCAAGATCAGCGCTGCTTTTGGTTCTAATCGAACTTTTTTATTAGCATGTACTGCTGTGAGTTTTTTACAATCTACAACCCACTGATTCATGGTGAAGTGGTCTAGAAAAGGGGGTTCAGTACTAGGCATAAATATATGAAGAAACTAATTTTTGTGGGTTGAATAGGTATAGTACTTATAATTTTCTCAGAGTCCAATTAATGGATTTAATTGACTATGAAGGACTGTGTTACTCTATCGTCTTTGAGCATGTTGAAATAGGTAAGACCGCACTTAGCCTTACCTCGTGAGTGGAAATTAATCTATTGATACTTGCATAGATACATCGTCAAAATGTTGCTCTGTGGTGATGTGTATATAATGCCAGCCTGTTTTAAGATTCGTAACTTTGAGTGATGCATTGTTGCCATCAGTAATGCTTCTGGCATCCCAGTTTGTTTTGTTTGGACGACTAGAGTATTGATAGTAAATGTTGGCGTTACCCGTTCCATGCGCGGTATTTATGAACAGGTTTTTACCTAAGTATTGCTCATCAATATACAGTGAATACTGTAACTGCCCTGCACTATTTTGCGTGGCTAGACAATATTGTTTGGCAAGTTCTATTCGCCCTCCATGGGTTGGCTCTACACCTTGTTCGCAGTTATTTGGCTGTGCAATGTCATCGGATACTGTTACAAAAGTAGTATCGGTACTTTGTGCACCATGAGGGTCTTGCACGGTTAAAGAAACGTTGTACCTTCCCTCTTTGATATACGCGTGTTCAGGTGAGACCTGTGTACTCGTAACGCCGTCACCGAATTGCCAATGATAACTTAATTCATCTTGATCAGAATCGAAGCTTCCGGCACTGCTGAAGTGTACATTGGTCCCTAATGTTGTTTGGTATGGGCCATTCGCATCGGCAATAGGGTTAGAATTATTAAGCGTTGTTTGGGTAGCTAGCAATGTGACATCAGAGAAAGCTCTGTGGCCATACAGCATGATGAAGTACTTCCCAGCACTCAGCTCGGTAATATTGCATGTTTCAACACTCCCATTTTTGTTAGGTTTACAGTCATAGTCAGTTTTAGTTGGTCGCTGTGCATACTTTACATAAAGGTCGGCATCACCTTGTGTTCCTGTTATAGATATCGTCACAGGCTGAGAGGTATTATCCACTTCGTAATAAAAATAAATGGTATCTTTTGCATTACCTGAAACCGTGATTGGTTCATTTTTGGTGAGTTTAGTCGTAAGCGCAGAGCTTACTGAAATGTGGGTGTTTGTACTTGTTTGTGCGCCTTTATCATCTGTTAACGTTAAACGAACAATATAATCTCCTGGCGCTGAGTATTGGTGTGTACTATTTGCGAGTGTGCTTGTTATGCCATCTCCAAACTGCCAATAGTAAGCCACGATATGACCATCAGAATCAAGTGAATCTTCACTCGAGAATTGCCCAGGTTCAAATAATGCCAGTTCTGACGGTGCGTTGATAACGGCGATAGGTGGATTGTTTGCGGGCGAATCGTCATCTCTGTGTGTGATAGTAAAGTAATCGACAATATCACCTTGCGGACCGAGAACATGTGCTTTGAGAGAGTTGGCAAAAATATCTAAAACAATTGAGCCTCGGCCACCGTATATATAATCTGTCGGATGACGCTTCCCCTCACTTATTTCGTCTGGGCGTACTTGCCTTGCATACCCCTTTCCACTACCTGCACTGGCTCCGTGAGTTATAAAAACGGCCCCTTTTTCTCCCTGTTTTTTAGTATAAGCGCCATCCTTATCAGGTTGACCGTTGCCACCGTGCATTATGTGTGTAGAAGGATTGTAATCCCCCGACTTTTTGTGGTGATCAGCCATTAACACAGAACGGGTGTAAAAATGATTATGACCAGCTAAAATAAGATCGACGCCGTACTGTTCAAGTACAGGTAAGAAGCGCTCACGCATAAAGATCATGTTTTCTGCTTCATCTGAATCGTGACCACTTTTTCCATACACTGGATGATGAAATGCACTGATAAGCCATTCACTATCATTCGCTGCTAGGTCCTGTTTCAGCCAATCTAACATGGCACTAGACTCTTTATAATGCTCTTTGTCAGATGAGTTGAGCACCACAACATGAATATTGCCATAGTCAAACGAGTAATAGGCTTCATGAGATGATGCAACACCGCCTGATTGAGCATTCGTAGGAATGGAAAATAAATCATAGAAGCCACCCGTTTGGGTTTCAACATCAGCAGAGCGATTATCATGATTTCCCATAATAGGCCAAAGAGTTGATTGTTTTAAAATAGTGGGATATTGACTAAATACGGCATTGTCGTACTCGGTGATGGTGCCATCGTTATACGCATTATCACCTAGCATCATCCAAAAATCAGGCGGTGTATTGCCTGCAAATTTCAAATATCCGTCCCGTACAATTTTTTGTGCGGTGGTATCTGGATCTGTGCCAGCTCTTCCAGGATCGCCTAATATCCATATTCTTGTATTCTTATCACTGTCTTTTAATGGAGAGGTGCGAAAATAAGTTTGTTCATCATTGCCACTGAGTAACGTTGAACCATCATATATTGCATAGAAGTATTTTTTATCAGGCTGTAGCTTGTCTACGGTTATTTCGTGTTCTGTACTCAGTGCTTCAGAATAAGAGAGTGGTTTCAGATTGCCAAGTGACTCTCCATAGTGCAATTGTGATTTTACTGGGGTATCTGTTTGCCAACGTATTGTGACTTGTTTTTGCGCCGCCATTTGTAAATACGGGCCTCTAGTGAGATCCGCTGTGTGGCCGACAAATGAAGTGCTTATTAAGCTTGTTGCTAAAACTAAATTAATTATTGTGGTTTTCATTCGTTATAAACCTGTGTTGTTTTAATTGTTGTATACGCGGCAGCATATGCCTCGAAGTTATACCTTGGAACAGCATTTAGTTTTTTGTTAGTGATGTTGGTTGATAAAACCTAATGTAAAGCGATGCTACTTTTATAATTAGTAATATCAGAATGATAGTGTTAAGGTTTTGAGTCGAAATGCTTATATAGCACAATCTAAAACGTATATAACATAATGGTGTTTGTGAGTGAGAATGAATAAAGCGTTAAGGTTTATTTTTGTAGTATGTTTAATTACGTTAAGTTCGCAATCTTTGGCGCAAAATGTGCTCGTTCCAGTCAACGCAAAATGGCGATATTATGACAGCGCCATAGCACCTGCTAACAATTGGCATCACCCACTTTTTGATGATTCAAAATGGCCGTTAGGGAAAGCACAATTGGGTTTCGGAGAAGGAGATGAACAAACACGTTTAGCAAAAACAAGTGCAGGAACGCCGATTATTGCCTATTACTTTCGTCATGAGTTTAATTGGAATGGCCCTAATGTCCCCACTAAGCTTAATTTACGAATGTTAGTTGATGATGGCGCAAGAGTCTTTATTAATGGCATCGAAGTTCACCGCTTGCTACTCCCAAATGGTACACAATCAGGGCAACCCCGCTTAACTTCCAATAATAGTGATGTTCATTTTGCAACAGGTTCTTTGATTGAATATATGTGGTATGAAGTGACGCTTAATAAAAAAGTGACGCTGCAACAAAATAATGTCGTCGCGGTTGAAGTAAGGCAAATATCTCAACACAGTAGTGACGTAAGTTTTAATCTAGAGTTACTCCTAAATTAACGCTAGACGATGGCTAAATAGATAATTGACTAGAGCGCTAAGTAATCTACCTATGTAAGCCCCCTTCATTGACTTGTTTCCCTATTTTCTATTGCTTCTTACATCGATTTCCAAAAATTTATCGTTAATTCGAATGCGGTAATGCCATTGTGAATTTGGCGCCACCGTGTTCACTATCTTGTATGGCAATGGCGCCTTGGTGCAGGCTAACTATTTCTTTAACAATAGCCAGACCTAATCCAAAGCCTGATTGGTTATTCGCTTCTCTTATTCTGTAGTATGGCGCAAATACTTCCTGCTTGTGGTTGTCGTCAATGCCCTCGCCATCATCTTCAATTATTATGGTTAAGGTTTCGCTGTTTGCAGTTAAAAGAACATATATATGTTCTTTGGCGTACTTATCAGCATTGGTAATTAAGTTTCCAAGCGCTCTGGCCAATAAGGAAGGGTCAGCGAGTACAAAATAACGTAAGGATTGGTTGTTGATGTAATGTAAGGTATGCACGCATTCGAAAGTTAACTTATCACACAATGTCTGTATAAATTCATGGAGCTCTAGGCGTTTTAATTCGGGCCTGAGTTCAGCTCTTTCCATTTGTGCGTAGCTGAGTAATTCATCGACCATATCTTCAAGAGAAAAAAGTTCATCTTCAAGTTCTTTAATATGGTTCGAACCTACTCCTTTTTTATTTATACTTAGTAGTTCTAAATGTAATTGCATACGAAATAGCGGTGAGCGAAACTCGTGCGCTATTGAGTAAGTCAGGCGTTTGTGACTCGTTAAAAGATGCTCAATTTTATCAGCCATCACATTGACGCACGTATTGAGCTGACCAATTTGTAAGTGTTGCTTGACGGGTGTTCTCGCAGCCATATTCCCTTCGCTGATGCTAATGAGCGTTTTCTCAATTAGGGCTAGTTTACGATGTAATACAAAAAACCAAATAAAGCAGCACAATGCCACACACAACATAAGTGCAATGATAATGTAGTTCTCTATCGTTTCTTCAATCTGTATTAGCGGGTGGTTATAGTCCGTCGCGATTCTATAATAGTTATCTTCTGTAAACGCCTTGAAGTAGTTAAATTCTTCATCATCAAACCAGACATTGCTCTGGGTTAAATGCGTTTGCACATAATCGGGGATTTGTGCATTTCCGATTAATTCGATGGTTATTTGGTTATGTTCAGCAATCATATTTAATAAAGACTGCCGACGTTCTGGCGAGATATGTGGGTCTAATTCTTCGAGTAGTTGAATTTCAGCTGAGAATTGGCGTGCATCAGTGACGTTATCAACATCAATAATGGCATACGTATTAATTAAATGTGCGAGTACCACAAACCCATAAAGCGTCAGCAATAACCCTGTATAAAATGAAATAAATAACCTAGTCACTATATGACTCCCGAACAATCTTAAATTTACTTTACGTTGTAAGCCTGTAGGTTACCTGTTTTTTTTTGATGCGACTGTATGGGATTGTATGGGGTTTACTTACCAAAAGTCGGGTACGAACATATAACCCTTGCCACGAACTGTGATGATCCCCTGGGGGCGGCTTGTATCGTCTTTTAATTTTTTACGAATTTGCGATATTTTATTATCGATTGACCTGTCGAGGCCGTCATAATCAATATTTCTCAGTGATTTAAGTAGATGTTCTCGACTTCTAACTTGCTCAGAATGCTCAACCAAATGCCACAGTAAAGCGAACTCAGACGGGGTAAGGGTAATTAACTCATCGGCAAGTGTACAGCGTTGTAGCGTCTGGTTTAGCCACAGTGCACCAAACGTCTTTATTGTGTTTGTCTCGCTACTTTCTTGAATATTGTTTGTAACATTTTGGTTATTTGTGCGGCGTAACAGGTTTTTAATGCGTGCTAATAATACCCTTGGCTGAATAGGCTTTTGCACAAAGTCGTCAGCGCCGATTTCCAGTGCTGCCACTTGATCCATATCATCACCGCTCGCTGTGAGCATTAAAATTGCGCCGTGATATTGTTCTCTAACAGCGCGGCAAATACTTAATCCGTCTTGATGAGGTAACATGAGGTCTAATATAACGAGATCAGGAGACTGGTTTACGATGTGTGAAACGGCATGTTCACCTGAAGTCAGTATTTCGACATCAAAGCCATACCCTGAAAAATAACTATTGAGTAAAGAAGCCAATTTTCGATCATCTTCTACCAGTAAAATACGTGTAGGCTGGGGCATATACTCTGCAAAAAATAATTAATTCAACGAGTAATAAAATATAACAGACATAACGTAAAGAGGCACCTTTATCAGGTGCCTCACTACATTTTTAAACAATTTTTTGATTATTTGATAAGTAGAAATTTATCAAGTTCTTGTTGAGTCATATTATGAATTGAATCAAAAGCGGCTGAATCTATCGTGAAAAAATAGAATTCTGGGCCGAGTTCCTTGCCTAACATTTCTCTAAAATAAGTCAGTTGTGCACCATGAGCCGGATCATCTTTTTCTAGGTCTGCGGCAGATTTACCCGCGTCATTACAACACCATGAGTGTACTCCAACGACTGCGCCAGGTGTGTATATACGGCTGAACCCCGCGGCATATAAATCAACACCACCAGAATATATTTTAGAAGTCGATTCTACTTTGGTGACCAATTGTGCGTTGCGTATTAACCTGCCTGTATGCATGTTGATATCGTCATTCAAAGAACCCCCTATAGATTGCAGTAACAGTGTTTTTACTGCAGGTTGGTTGTTGATCACGTCATTTAGTTGAACGTATGTTAAAGAACCAAGCTCGCCATTGAGTTTTGCCGTGTCACCTTCAACTTTTATACTGCTATTGCCGCTGGAAAGGAGCGATTCATTTATGAGCAACCTGACCGAGTACTCTCCTACGGTGTTATTAATACTTCCTGAATAGATAATATTGTCGCTATCATCCGAAGTTGTGTTAATACCAGTCCCAAATAAGTAGGCCTTAGGCTCGGCAATGGCGTCGTTAATATCATCTAATTCGGTTTCTAATACGGTAAGTGAGGCAATAGGTTGATTGTCGTCAAAATCAAACCCGAAAAATAAAAAGCCTTTGTCGTATTTCGCATAAATAACGTTAGCATCTCTATCGCTATCTACATAAGATATATCGTATTTTACGCCATCAATTTGCAGGTCAAGCGCATCATATTGGCGCTTAAATGTTTCGATATATTGCGCAACGTTTTCTGGCTGAATAGAATGTACAGCAGCAGGTTCTGGTGTACCAGGTGTTGGAGTTACAGGCGTTGTAGGGGTTTCTGATTTTACTGGGGCAGTCGTCGGTTTAGTGCTGCTACTGCTTCCACAAGCTGACAGTATAATTGCAGCAGTTAAAGGCAGTGTTAATTTGAGTAAAGTATTCATAATATGTTTCCAAGCTAATTCGATGGTGAGAATTCTAGTGGAGTATGTGAATATACAATATCTGTCATGTGTCATAGAAATGTATGTGAAATGCTTACATTGTGGTTACTGTACTTCACCTCACATTTGGCAACAAATGTGAGGTGAAGTACAGTCAACTTGAGTCAGAAACGTTGCTATTTTAATAAGTCTAAATTTTTTAATAATCGCTGGTGGGTTACGTGCCACCAGCAATTTGGGGAATTATCTCATCTGAATTCTTGATATGCCTCCATATCGCCCAGTTTAAGTGCTAAGTCCATACCGAGTGAGTTCAGGTTTGACTTATCAGTATAGCTTTTGATGATTAAGCGCAATTGTTTTAAGGCTTTTTCACTTTGCCCCAAACTATCAAGCACTAATACATAGGTGTAGGCATAGTGCGGGTTGGTCTTGTCTAATAGCATTGCTTTTTTAATATGGCTCATTGCAAGGTCAAGTTGCTTAGTGCGCACAAAGTGCAAGCCTAGGGCATATGAAATAATGGACGAGCGTGGAATTGTAACAATGCCCTTTTCTAATATGGACTTTGCTTGGTTTTCTCGTTTTTGACTTTGATATAAATCGGCTAAATTGATATACCCTACTTCATGATATGGGTCTAATTCGATGGCTTGAATAAGTGCTTTTTCCGACCCCTTTAACTGGCTGGCGCTTGCCAGTAAAGCAGCATGCTCTACTAAACCCTCTCCTCGCCAACTATTTAATGCTGAAACACCCATGAGTTCTTTAAATGCATGAACAAACTTGGGGTGTGATATATCAGTCATACCCGATAGAATCATAGTGCGTGACGCGCTTATTCTGACAGCTTTGTAAGCGTCATTCAGTAACGGTAGTAACTGTGTATTTAATATTGCGTTTGGCATTAACTTGGATGCTTCGATGGCGGCCAACCGTAGTAACGGCTCATCGTGCTTTAAATAATGAATGAGCTTTTGTTGTTGCTTTGCATTAGAGATAGCTTTGAGTAACTGCAACGCGCTTGCTCTACGAATAATACTGATCTTGCTGTCATTGATAATGTTCCAATGTTCGCTGTCAGACAGAACTAGACCCAAGTTTAATTTTACTAGGTTCATTTCATTCACAGTCAGAGGTTTGGGTTTACCATGCCATTGATTTACTGCATTGCTTGCCCACTGTGCGCTTTTGTTCTCATGACAGCGATTACACGAGTTTGGCGTACTAAAACGTGCAGATAAATGAGGCCTAGGGATTTTAAAACTGTGGTCACGGCGTTTATCTACACCCATGTATTCTGTTTCCGGCATATGGCAATTTACACACAAACTTCCTGCCGATTCTGTTTGATGTCGGTGATGTTCATAGCTATTGTAAACATCATTGCTGTGGCATTGTAAACACAACCCATTGCCCTGCTGCTTTACTTTCATAGTATGTTTATCGTGGCAATCCAGACAATTTACACCTGCTTCATACATCTTACTTTGTAAAAACGAGCCATAAACATACACTTCGTCTTTTATTTGTCCATCGGCATGATAATACGGAGATATTGGTAATTGCGGAATGAACTGATCTAAAAATGCTGCTCCGGTGGTAATGCCGTCAGTTAACGGGAGTCGTCTTGAATGACATGAGAAGCAATTGTCCATAAAACTATTGTCTCGTTTAGGTCCATGCCATACCGCGTTCGCGCCATTTGACTCAAATACCCAGCTTTGATTTTTTAAAGACTTAGTTGAGTGTGTTGCAGGCGTGTTTGGGGATTTTAGAAGATGCTTTTCGGCGTGGTCATTTAACTCTGTATGACAAGCATTGCAACTGACATTAACGTCCTTAAAGGTTGTATTAAAGGTGTTACTCTCGCTATCGTAGTGTCTCTTTAAGCCTGTTGAGTGGCAATCGGCACACATACCATTCCAATTTTGTAACGGTTGGGTCCAATGCAAACGCTTTGATGAGGTCATCATTGCGTCTGTATAGTTTGGATACCAACGTTGCCCTCCAAGGTTTTTTGCTCTACTGTCCCAGCTAAAAGGAAGTACCTGTAATCGACCATTTTGTGTTTCAACCAAATATTGTTGCAATGGTCTATGACCAAACGTGTATTTAATCACCACCGTGTGTTCGGTATCTTTGTCGGTAACCGTCATGAGGTATTGGTCGGTGCGTTTATAAAATCTGACTATTTGTTCATGGTGGTTTATGGTCTTATTATTAAAATCTCCAAGGACATTTTCGGGGGTTGCATCTAACATGGCTTTTGCGTGGTCGGAGTTGAGCCAATCAGTAGACTGTTTCGCGTGGCAGTTAACACATGATGGCTCTGCTTTGGTGACTGCATAGACGGTGGTGACACATAAACCATTCATGTAAATAATTAATATGGTTGTGAATACCCTCCAATTAAACATGGTCAAACTTATATATTGTATGTTGCTTAAATAAGGCACCTGACTTGAGTATCGGGCTGGGAAAAAACGGGTTATTGATGGCATTGGGAAATCGTTGTGCTTCTATGCATATTCCTTGATAAGGTTTAAATGGTGGCTCTAGGTGTTGTCCAGAATAAAATTGAACACCTTCATAGTCGGTATATACCTGCATACGAATACCTGTATTTTTTGCTATTAAGGTTGCGACTGGTGATTGAGCCAAATGGGGATTGATCACATAGCAATGGTCAAATCCGCGATTGGCAATAATTTGTGGGTCGTTAGCTGATCCTATAGTTAATCCGATGCTTTTTAGTTGGCTGTTAAATGCAAAATCACCGTCACCCACCGATTTCATATCGCCTGTCGGAATGCCTAATTCATCTATTGGTAAGTATCGCGTAGCATCAAGGGATAAGAATAGGTTATCGACGGACGTTTCTGCAAGATTGAAATAACAGTGATTACATACTGATAAGAGGGTGTCTTGAGTGCTGGTTGCATAATAGCTAATTTCAAGTGCGTTATCCTCAGTCAAATTATAGCCAACCGTAATATTAAGATGCCCAGGGAGACCATGTTCCATATGTTTTGACTCTAAATTTAACTCTAAATAGGTAAGTGTCCGAGTTGTTTCGTTAACTTGCCATAGGTGCTGCGAAAAACCTTTTTCGCCACCATGTAAACAGTTGCCCCGGTCATTTTTATCTAACATATAACGGGTTTGATTTAAGTAAAACTGGCCATTCTCTATTCTATTACTGACAGGCCCGACAGTGGCACCGATATATGCTTTGTCGTTGAGAAAGCATTGCGGGTTGTTATATGTCACAGTCATTTCAGTTAGACATTGATCAATCGGCACTTTAATAGAACTTACCCGCGCACCTAGGTTTACGATTTTCACGGTCATAGCGTTGTTGTTTTGCAGTTCGTATTCTTGAATTTTACTCATTATTACTTCTTATTATTGGTGTATACGTATAAATAGTCAGCTAAGTTGTGTATTACCACCAAGTCACATACAGCGCGGCTAAAATGATCACGCAGCCCAGTCCCGCAATGTTAAATGCTTGGCTGGTATTGAATAACTCAGAGGTAACACCAGTACTTACGCTAGCAGAAGTAGGTAAATGACAGGACCTATTGGCTGTTCTATGTCCAGTGGTTGTATTAGAGGTAATAATCGCAGTTAATAAACACATGAGAAACACTAAGCCAATTCTGTCCATAAATGGAAAGTTGGGGAAGTAATAGGCTAAAGCGATTGAATACAAAGCCGACCCAATCGCTGCTGCAAGTGCTCCCTGTGAGTTTGCGCGAGGCCAAAACATCCCCAGCAGGAAAATGACGACGATACCGGGGGTAAAGATACCGGTGAACTCCTGAACATATTGAAATGCTTGTTCAAACTGACCTAATAAAGGTTTCGCGACTACTAATGCTATCGTTAATGAAAAAACAGCAGCAACGCGGCCAATAACCACATAATGGTGTTGGCTCTTATGTGGTTTAATTTCTTTATATAAATCCATGGTAAATATTGTTGAAATAGAATTGGTCATAGACGCCAGTGAAGAAACAATCGCTGCAACCAGAGCCGCAAAAATCAGCCCCTTGATACCCGAAGGCATTAGCCCCATCATGGCAGGATACGCAAGGTCAGGCGAAGGTAGTTTGGGGTAAAGTATGACAGCGGTAATACCGGGTAACACGACAATAAATGGCATCAACAGTTTTAAATAGGCGGCAAATGCAATGCCTTTTTGTGCTTCATTTAAGTCTTTTGCCGCAAGAGCACGCTGAATGATATATTGATTGAAGCCCCAGTAACTGATATTCATGATCCATAAACCACCAACCAATACGGAGACACCAGGAAGACTTGCGTAGTGACTATTCTCTGGGGATAGAATCATATCGAAATGACTGGGTAGTTGCTCAGAAAGCTTTGTAAACCCGACAATAATGCCCTTACCTGCTGACACCTGGTTGAGCGCCAAGTAACTTAAAAGTAACCCGCCTAAAACCAATAAAACAACTTGAATAATATCTGTATAGGCAACTGCTTTTAGTCCCCCATAAGTGGAGTATGCAACAGAGAAAAGGCATAGTAATAGCATGCCAATCATGGCATCTAAACCAGAGATAGATTCAATTGCCATGCCCGCTAACCATAATACGGCGGTCAAATTAACAAATATGTACACCACCAGCCAAAACAGTGCGAGGGTAACTTTGACTGGTTTATTGTAACGCTGTTCTAAGTATTGCGGCATTGTGTAAATTTGTTGCTTTAAGAATATGGGCAATAAGTATTTGCCAACAAGTATTAACGTAATTGCGGCCATCCATTCGTATGAAGCAATGGCGAGTCCCATCGCATACCCAGAACCAGACATTCCTATGATCTGTTCTGCTGAAATGTTTGATGCAATCAGTGATGCGCCGATGGCCCACCATGGTAATGCTTTACTTGCTAAAAAGTAATCCTCGGTATTTGAGGCAGCTGACTTGTCGCTTTTTGATATGTACAATGCGACGGTCAGTAATAGCACGGCGTAAAAAATAAGTACGGTAATATCCAGTTGGCTTAATGTCATAGGGTTTTTTTCTCATTATTATTGTTATATATCGTTAAACTAGCTGCCTAAGCAGCTTGTGAAGTGAGCGATATGTGTGTGTTTACTATGTACTCCTTGCACAGCTGAACACACAAATATTGTGGGAATGAGGCCGGTTGTTGTCATATATTTAGAATTGATAACTGACGTTATCCAATCAACATAGTCTGTGGGTAGTAACGCAATTACGCAGCCACCAAAGCCACCCCCAGTCATTCGTACCCCTCCTTTGTCACCAATTTCTGATTTAATTATATTTACCAGTGAGTCTATTTCAGGCACGGTATTTTCAAAGTCATCTCGCATCGATTCGTGAGATTGCTTCATTAAACGTTGCATTGAATGGATGTCTTGATCCGCCATGGCCTCTACAAATTCAATTACTCGTTCGTTTTCGCTGATCACATGCCTAGCGCGTTTGGCGATAATAGGGTCTAAAATATGCTGCTGTCGGTTAAAATCAGCGAGGCTAATATCACGCAGTGCTGAAAGACCGAGTTTGTTTGCTGCTTGCTCACACTGGGCCCGGCGTTCGTTGTATTTACTGTCTACTAACCCGCGCTTTCTATTTGAATTTACAATCAAAAGGCTAAAGTTATCAGGCAGTGAAACATACTTTGTCTGCATAGACCGACAGTCAATTAAAGATGCTTTCCCTTCTTTTGCGTTGGTAGAGATGAGTTGGTCCATAATGCCGCATTGGCACCCTACAAACTGATTTTCCGCTTGTTGGGCTATTAAGGCGATGTCGGTATCGCTTAAATGCAATGAATATAACTGATCGAAGCTACTGACTATTGACACTTCTAAAGCGGCCGAAGAACTTAACCCTGCGCCTTGTGGTACGTCTCCGTAAATAACCATATCCACGCCTGAAATATTATGTCCTAAGAGGCGAATATGTTGTACGACGCCTCGTACATAATTAGCCCAGAGTTTATTACTGGGAGCGATATTATTTGAAAGCTGGAACTCGTCAATTTCATTGTGGTGATTGGCGGAAATAACGCGGACCTTATTGTCGTGGCGGGGGCTTGCGCATGCAACAACATGAAAGTTTATTGCACAGGGTAAAACATACCCGTCATTATAATCAGTGTGCTCGCCAATCAAGTTAACGCGTCCAGGTGCGATAGTTGTTAATTGTGGTGCACTTTCAAATATCTCAGTAAATAACGCTTTTGTTTTTGCTTCAACGTGTGACATGGTTAATGCATTCCTTTATTTTTAGGCCGTAGTAGCGTGTAAGCTGTAATGAATGTCTGATGTTTCTCGCAATCTTTCAGCGGCTTGCTCAGGGGTGAGATCACGCTGTGTTTCAGCTAACATTTCATATCCAACCATAAACTTTTGCACACTGGATGAACGTAATAATGGTGGATAAAAACTCGCGTGCAGTGTCCATTCGAGATGTGCATCATCATCATATGGTGCACCATGCCACCCCATAGAGTATGGAAATGAGCAATTGAATAAATTGTCATACTTAACCGTTAATTTACCTATTATGTCGGCTAAAGATATTGACTGGCCTGCACTGAGCTGGGTCATTCTTTGAATATCAAATGTTGGTAAAACGAGCGTTTCAAATGGCCAGGCTGCCCAATACGGTACGACCACCACCCAGTGCGCGTTGCTAAGTATTAGCCTTTTAGCATTGATGCACTCTCGTGCAACATAGTCTTGTAGTAAGTTGGTGCCATACGTTTGGAAATAGTGAGATTGTGCCTTTGCTTTTCTGGCAACCACGGTCGGGATCTCATTTTGTGCCCATACTTGCCCATGTGGGTGAGGATTAGAGCAACCCATTAAGCTGCCCTTATTTTCAAATATTTGTACCCAACGATAGGAGCTTCCTAACTCATTGCATTGCGCTTTCCAAACCTTTACAACATCATATAATTCAGATGGTTGGAGCAAAGGTAGTGTTTTACCATGGTTCGGAGAGAAGCATATAACACGGCTTTCGCCTTGCTCTGTGTGCATCGTAAACAGTGGGTCATCACTACTGTAAATAGGTGTTTTCGGACTCAAAGCAGCAAAGTCATTGTTAAAAACAAACGTAGAGTGGTAATGGGCGTTTTTTTGGCCAGTAACACGATGGTTGCCTGGACACAAGTAGCAATTTGGATCATGGCTTGGTTGTGTAACGCGCTCAGGCTCCATTGTTTTGCCTTGCCAAGGTCGATTAGCTCTGTGGGGAGAAACTAAAACCCACTCATCTAATAATGGATTGTAACGGCGATGTGGATGAACCGTCGGGTCAAACACTCCTTCACTTTGGTGGCTCGGCATATTCTTAACCTGTCAGTAATATATACAAGCATTTATACTAAACTTAATCTTTCTCACATACGTTCCTAAAAATAACTATTTTAGTCTCAAAAAACACTCAACGAAGTGACAAAAAAGCCTATGAGCAATTTCATAGGCTTTGACAACAAAGGGTAAATTGTGGGGAGTTAATCGAGGGTATTGTAACGGCCCGTTAGCGTGACATTGGTAAAAGATGGATCTGCAGATAGCATAATGTAGTAGGTACCGGCTTTGACATTCCTAATGTGACACGTTTCGGTTGTACCCACTTTCCAAGGCCGGCATTCGAAATCTGACAGAGTTGGCGCGCTGCCATATTTAACATGCATATCAGATTCTCCAGCCCCCCCGACTGTGCTGAAAGTAAGTGAGCTGGCGTTGTCAGGTACTGACATTGAATATGTCACTTGCTGCTGTTCTGAGACTGACACCATTTTACCTACATTATTTTTCAGTGTGAGGTCGTCTTCAAATGAGTTCTGAATATACCGTGCTAGAAGCGTAGTATTATTGAACGTATTTGTTGCCTTTATACCGATGTAATTCCAACCAGGCTTCACATTATCAATGACAATAGTTTCTGAGTTAGTTGGCCCTGTTGATTTATGTTCATATTGACTGCCGTTATTCGCGCTACCGTGTTCATGGTATAAATCTGCGTTACCAGATCCGTGGCGTAATGTCAGTTGTAATGAAACGTTTTTAAACCCTTGAGGCACAGGTAAACCATACTCGCGAGTTTTACCAGTAATTTGGCCCGTTAAACACGAAGCGACGCCTGCAGATAGTGTAAAGTCTAAATTGGGACGGCCTAAATGACATGCGTTAACCGCTACAGTGTCTGGGCCTTGATAGTCATCGGGGTTTTTCGGCTCAACAGGAGATGGGGGCCGCGTAGTGTCAATTTTACAGCCGTATGAATTGACGGTTGATAGCCAATTAGCAAACTCTGCATCGAAAGGTTGCGTGTCAATCCAGACATCAACAAGATCATCTCTATATGTTTGAAACTGCCCTTCTTTGAATAAGGACATCATCTGGAAAAATTGGCTGTTTTTTCGCTCAAACATAAATCGGTTTGCTAGGTACCCCCAGTCATAGATACGCTCTTGTCCAACCCCATATTCATTATTAAAAATTGTGCTTAACGGATATTTTTTGGTTCTGGCTATGTCAATGGCGTCATCATTGCAATTTTTGAGAGAGATATATTCAGCAATACCTTCACCAAACCAGACGGTTCGACCTGCGTCATCACTGTCTCTGAAACTCCCTTTTGAGACAAAGCGGCCTTCTAGATAATGAATGTATTCATGGCGTAGATTCCAAATATCAAAAATGGGCCGCTCAGAAATATGCTCATACGCATAAAAAGTAGCTTGATCGCCAGAGCGGCTTGGGTCCCCTTCTCGATATGTACCACCGTTATTCGTACTGACATTAAATAAGGCTCCTCCATAAGTGACCCATTCTTTTTTATCATTGAATATAATCATTCTGAGTTTGTCATTGTCATCAGGGACAACCGGTACTCTGTTGGTTTGTAATGTACTGTGAAAATGGTTTTCATGGCTTTTAAGTGAATTACACGTCCACTCTAACTGTTGCTGGTTCATATCTTGCGCCCATATAAACAACGTTCCAGATGGGCAAGTTTTTCTATCACCAAGGACTTGGGTAATAATTTCTTGTGTTTTGTGACAAACATTGTAAGCAGAACACATGTTGTTATAGTTAATGCTTTCTAGTACTGCTAAATATAATGTTCTGGCCTTGTCATCTTCTAACGGTCCAAAGCTGTCGAAAATCGTCGATATGTGTTTTGTTAGCTCCGTCTGTATCGCAGCAAAATGGGGATCGTTCTTACCCCGATACATATTGGCAAGCTGGTAGCCTAAATTAAATAAATGGTAGTCATTGTCACTTTTAGTTAACCAGGTGAGATTGGCATTAATAAAGTCAACAATTTCGATAATGAGCGCTTTATTGTGTTCATCAGCACGACAACTAACTTGCTTTGCACAGGTGCTTAGTGTTTGCCAAAATAGAGGTGTTACAGCTTGCCCCCAATTATCGATTTGTTCGTATTCCGCGTTATAACGACTCAACATGGCGCGAGTAATGTGAATAAAACGCTCCCCTATGACGGCGTTTTTTATAATACCGGTTGCGTTGCGAACAACTAAAGCATGTTGTGCAGACTTATCAAAAAAATGGCTATTTTGATAAACTGCATTAATTGCTTCCTCCATGCCATGTTGTGTTGTCGGTGTGACAAATCGCCTTTGATCGTAATAGGCATAGGCTTTCAACCAATAAAACAAACTGCTGATATAATCGGTGTCATTAAGCCCATTATACGACACCATCTTGGTTTTTATTTCATTAATAACGGTTGAAAAATTCGCATCACTGTAAGCGCCTAGCGCTTGCGTTTCAGGGCGGTCGTTAAATAAGGTGTTTATACATTCTCTGCCGTTGTTTTTTATTGCAGCCAAAAATACAGCACCTTTTAAACCGGTGAAGACATTGTAGGGACATGTGGTCTCTGCGTCAGTTGATTGGGGGGGGAGTATGAGCTGTGTTGAAAGTTGCTTTTGGCGTTTTTCTCGTTTATCTATTAAGTGAACATCAGGGTACAAAGCACTTGGTATGTAGCGCGAGTTATGATCAGTATGTTCAATGTCATGATGTGTGGCTATATTTTCATGAAAAGCAGGATCTCTTGTATCCGCCGTTGATGTATTTGCCCATGGGGCACTTGATATAAGTGATAGTAATATCAATGACAACTTATGGTAATTTCTCATAGCGTCCTCTCTTATTCTTTATATGTTGTATGAATTATATTGTTACGGTATGAAGAGCCCTAACACGGTGTGCTAGGACTCAAAAGTAACCATGAAGAGTTATTGAGTGTTTGTGCGGCAGCTTTGAGTATCAAAGTCCATAACGATTGTTGCCCCTTCAGAGATGCCAGATACATCAATATATCCCCAGTATCTTGCATTACTTGGTATATCGTAAATTAGGCATTGTTGCTCACCTTGTGCCACTGATTTAGCGTCAAAATGGTTGCGTGGTATAGAAGGTCGGCCACCGTTTTTGAAATACACTTGAGCGTCAGCAGAGGCATTTATCATGGTAATAGCAACACTCCGATGTTGGTCAACAGCTCTAAATGCATAGCTTGCACGGTTACCAATACAGCGAGCTTCTCCTGATAACAAATCTCTGGTGGTTTTGTCAGCATCACTGACAGAACATGCATCTGTTAAAGCTGGCATTGCAATTGTGAGAGACTTACTTGTACTAGAAACTAGGCCATCATTATCGGTGACAGTGAGCGTTACATCGAACAGCCCTAATTGGCTATAAGCATGAACAGGGTTTTGTTGAGTGCTGGTCGTGCCGTCACCAAAGTCCCAAAAATAACTGACAATATGTCCATCAGAGTCGTAAGAATTTGCAGCACTGAAGGCAACGTGTTCGTTTACAACACTGCCAGATATCACTATGTCGGCATGAGGAGCTTGCTTAGGTATATCATTGACCAGTGGTCTACATCCAGGCACATCATAATCCATAACGATGGTCGCCCCGTTAGGCTGGCCAGATACTTCAATATATCCCCAGTAGTTAGCATCGGCCGGAATCGTATAATAAATACATTGCTGATCGCCCTGTGTCTCAGATACAAGGGTATGATCGCCATTGCCTGTTTTAGGCCAGTTACCATCCCCGAAATAAATTAAAGCGTCATCAGGTGCGCCAATTAGGGTAATCGCAACATGTGTGTGACCGCTATTTAAATTATTAAAAGAAAACGCTTTTCGATTTTCAATACAGCGAGGCGCAGATGGCAGTATGTCTCGTGAATCATTGGGTGCATTATCACATGCAGAAACAAGTGGTGGATGATCAATATTAACGATAACGCGTGCGGTCGATGTCATATCATCATTGTCGGTTATGCTCAAAATAACCTCGTAAATACCAGCTTTTGCATATTGGTGTGTTGGATTAGCAAAGTCACTGCGAGTACCGTCTCCAAAATCCCAATCATAAGTGACTATTTGACCATATTGATCTGATGACTCTTGGCTACTAAAGTTAATGGGACTATTTACTTGTACATCGTTTTGTAACGCTCTAGCAATGGCAATTGGTGCTTGTGGTGGTGGTGGAATATTCGTACAAGCATTATAAGAACATAGTTCTCTGATTGCCGTGATATCTGCGGCATCAATTCTACCATCACCATTAATATCAAATGACGAGTCTATGGGGTCGTTGTTATTGAGGGCGGCATTAAATGCGGCAATATCATCTATATCTACGTCCCCGTCGTTATCCATATCACCAATCGGGAGAATCGTCACCGTCGCTTTGTTTTCATGGGTTGCACCGTCATTATCAGTTACAGTTAATGTTGTAAAGTATGTTCCGGCTTGTGGGTAGGTGTGAGTAACAGATTGCCCCGCTTTGATAACACCATGGCCAAAATTCCACGAGTAATCCACTATTTGTCCGTCTTCATCGCGAGACTGACCGCCATCAAAGTTAATGCGGTATGTTGCTCGGTCCACATACTCTCCTCCAGCATTGGCAGTGGGTAAACGGTTTGGTGCAGAATGGTCGGCATCATCTCGAATGTCGTAATATGCTCTAAATCTAAGTGAATCATAATTTAGGAACGGGTCAATCATGACATTAAATATCCCGCCACTGGTAAATTGGCAAAGCTCAGTTTGGCCAGGAGCCTCCCAAGGGCGGCAATCGTAAACTTCTTTAGAAACAGATTTATTTTGGCTCACATGGATATCAGGATCGCCGTTATAACGACTGACAAGCTCGTATGTTACTAAAGATGCTGCATCAGGTACTGCAAATTCATAATTGCGCGGCTGTGAACCTGCGAGTGCTGATAATTTAATTTCGTCATTTAAATAAAAACGAGAGCACCCAGTACATAATTCAGCATCGTTAGGCGAATTTTCAGTGATGACCGCGGTGGTCGTTCCCACCACAGATGCGCCAGAGTTGTCAGTAACAGTTAGTTTAACTGGGTAGCTTCCAACATTGTTATAGATGTGAGACGGGTTTGCTTGAACACTTGAGTTTCCATCCCCAAAGTCCCAAGCGTAGCTGATTATATTACCGTCTGGATCATTTGAGTTGGCACTACTGAATTCAATAGCATGTCCAAGCGCTTCCTCATATTTTTTGCCGTTAGTGTTAGCAAAAGGGAGTTGATTTGCAGTATTTGAGGTTTCATAATAAACATGAAGTGACGCTTTAGTATAAGTTTGGAATGGGTCAATTAAGAGGTCAAACTTTCCGCCGCCATCGAACTCGCAGTACTCCGCAATCCCTTTCCATGTAAACGGTCTACAGTCATAACTATCTCGACTCACTTCACTATTTTTACTTACGTATAGGTCTAAGTCGCCATTATATTTAATACTCCCATCGGCCATTTTTGGGCCTTGATATCCCCCAGGAACCACCACCACAACTCGGCTTGCATCTTCAGGGACGTTGAATTGGAAGTCATGGGTTTTCCCTAACCTATCAGTCCACATACCGTCGGTTTTATTTGCCCATAGGTCATCGATTTTTAACAGCGTGAATCGACGTTCTCCAGCTTTAAGGAAAGGGTCGTCAGCTTGTATGACTTGTAGTTTTGAGTTACTAAACTCACTAAAAGCATGTACCGATGCATAGTAAGGGACTGTTGTGTCGGGTTCATCAATTGATAACACTTCCGCATCCCCAGGTGAATTAAAAGAAGTGAAATCTGCTATCCAATCTTCAGAGCCTTCTGGTGGGGGCGTCGGGACAACCCCTTTAGATAAATACATATCAGGATCTTCAGTGTGCCCATTCAAATAGAACAGAATATTATTAGCCCCATCCGGGAGGTTAATTTCAAACGTATTTATGTCGCCTTTTAACCCTGATATATTATCAAATGACATGAGTTCAGTACCTTCAGGCTCAACATCGATGCCTGATATTCCATCCCAAAGGTGGTCTGCATTGCTAACATACTCTTCTAATCCCGTAGCGATTAAATTGTCATTTGACCAAAGTGTTCTTCGTGAAGGACCATGTAACGCAGCCGTTATACGTGCAACTTGGTCTGCAGTGAACATCGCATAGTTGTCAGAGTAATGCATAAAGTTTTCGGTGTTTGTTGGTTCACCGAAACAATTTGGTGCATTGTCTTGCATGGGGGATGGTAGAGACATCTGCGGGGTATCACAGTTTCTATCACCGGTAGACTCACACAATGTTTGATTGGTTATGGTGCACTGCTTATCTTCAAAGGTATGGATTAAGTTTAACCAGTGACCAAATTCATGGGTAAGCACCGATCTGAAGTTCTCATTGGTATTGTTGCCAACATAATTGCCATTATAGACAACTCGAGCTGTGCCAGCTTCTGACATGGCAACTTCAGGGTACCACGCTATACCAGAATTATTACCTTTACCATTAGCGTGCAAGTCATTCATGATATACACATTCATGTATTTGAAATTATCCCATGAATCTTGATTGATACGGCTAAGCGTCTGTGCATCATGATTGCCATAGCCTGCCTCTTCTCTGTCATAACGTACGATACCATTGGTGTCGCGCCCAGTAGGGTCTTTTTTCGGCAATACGAACTCAATATTGACGTTCTTTCGAAGTGCACTGAAGATGGGGGATATTTGTGGAGAGTCTACAGCTAGGCCTTGAAAATCATCGTTTAATTTACGTAGTGCGTCTCTTACCTTATCGTCAGTTAAACACTTTTGTGTCGCGTCTGCGCAATTATAGGCTTCGCCGTAAATGTGAAATACGACGGGAATGTAATAACGACCATCTTCAGCAATACTGCTACTTACCAGATCACCTGAAATAGCGTCATTTCTTAGCTGTTCAGTTACGCGATTTAGTTTTAATTGTGTCATTTGCGCGTTAAACTGAGATTGTAATTTGGACCAGTTCTGGCCATTATGATCGGTTTGACAATTATGGTCGATATGGTTGTCTACGGCGGTTAAATCATGGGGATATTTACTATTAATATCGGTGAGTTTATGACTTGCTTTGGTTGCTGCCAGCACTGATAGCGGACTCGTAAGCAGGGTAAATAGGCATAAACTTACAACTTTGCCTGACGTTTTCATGTTGTTTCCTTGTTAGTTAATTTAATTGTTTGCGAACAATGTTAAATCTATTCACAGTTACAAATTAACGTATCAAGTAATAAACGTCTTATTGCTTATTAAATAAAGATTCCTGATTTACACGCCACTTTCATATTATTATTTCATAATTTACCTAAATGATTGGATTTTATATGCAAAAAAAAAGGGAACGTTAGCTCCCTATAGCACTGAAATAGTACTTTTATAATTTACATTGTTTTTTAACCTGTTGACGAATTGTGCAGTCTAGGAACGTTTCAGGTCCTAATCCAGAATAACCTTTACCTTGTCTGACCTGCCCTGATATGAGATCTTTATACCAGTCCATCCAGGGATATGTATAACCGTATTCGGAAGCGGCATGCAAGATGAGTTTATCTTTGGGAGGAATAGGCACCGAAACGCCTTTATTTGGGTAAAATTGTTCAATAACAACGTGCAACCATTCGTGGGTCCACACACCGGGGTCGTCATTTAAATACTTATTTATACGTTGTTTTACACCCATCTCACCAGGATTAAACTTTACCGTTACGTATCCAGTTTCAAGGGTGTCGGGGGACGTTGGTTCTAGCCAAGCTAGACCAAAGTATGGACTCTCAAAACTGCAATCTCCCATTTCAGCACGCCAAAACAGGAATATTGTGTCGTAATCCCCAGGTTTTATATGTTTAAGTTGCGCCAAACCTTGTTGTGCTTCAAGCGTGTACCAGTCATTGTCCGGGTTATGAGTGAGTTCAACAGGCTCACTTAAGTCTTGCCGATTTATATCCCACTTTATTGTGCCATACGAAAACGGTTCTATGTGCTCTCGTAAATTTTGTTTAAAAAAATTGTACCCCTCATCCAATTCGTGCTGGGTAAAGTTACTATGACATTTTTTAGCGCCTATGCCTGCGTACACAGACGGAACACCGACAAAAAGCGCTCGCCACTTTGAAGCCGGTTGTATTGCTTGGTGGCTAAGGGTAACTTTCATTGGCTTCTTTGGGGTATGTTTTTCTAATACGTTGATTTGTTTTTTTAGGTACTGCTTTTCTTTTTCAAGGCCAACACCAATAGAGTACTTACCCGGCGGTAAATTTAATTTTGCAGGGGTATATTGTCCGGTGAATTGACCATTTAAATATACAGCCCCTTGATTGAAAGCGCGGATTTCAACATTACTTTTTTCGCGGTACTGTGTATTGTTACATGAAAATGCATTAGCGTATGTTGAGTTTGTCACGAGTAATATAAGAGTAAATAGTAAACTGAATGTCTGCTTCATTTAACGACCTATGTGCTGAATGGGAAGGTACAGCCATTCATTATGTATGACTGTACCTGATATATTTAAAATTTGTATCGAAGACCAACGGAATAGCTTTTACCGTAACTGGCATTTTCAAAAATGTAACTTCCTTCGCTTGCACCGGCTGTTAATAACTCAGTTTTTAAGGCATTAACGGTCAACGTTTCATCAGGGTCAAGCAAGTTATAAGCATCCGCTGTAACTCTTAAATTATCGGTAATGTCGTATGACATTCCAACACTCAAATTGCCCCAACTAGGTGCTACAGCTTGCTCTGTATCAACCGAACCACCTGTTTCATATGTCCAATGACTTACTTTTTTTACGCTATAACTTGAGCGTTTATTATAAGCGATGTTCATGCTCAAGCCATTTTGCTCATAAAACAGGTTTACATTGGATTGATGCTTAGATAAGCCAAAAAATGGAATTTCTTTTCCTTCGCTGTCACTTTCCCCGGAGGTACTATTGTTCAATGTATAGTTTGCAGAAATACCGAATCCAGCAAATTGCTCGGGCAAAAATTCGTCAAATGTTTGGAACCATGAAATTTCATACCCTCGAATCAAGCTATGGCGGTCGTCGTTTATTTCACGTGTTGCGAGAAATGAATTGCCGGCGATGGTTTCTTCGAACTCATTATCTTTTACAAAGCCTGCAAATTGCTTAAAATATGATGCGAATGAAAGGTTACCGTTTTCGCTATAGTACCATTCTAGAGCCGTATCAAACTGCTTTGACGAATAAGGTGTCAAGCCTGGGTTGTTGTACTTTATGGTACGTCGCTCCTTGTCATCGTTGACGTCCTCTAACTCAGGATCAATTTTGGTGTTTGGGATCAGCTGTGATAGGAATGGGCGAGATATTGCTTTTGCCGCAGCAAATCGTAGTACCAGTTCTTCTGATAAGTTTAATTTGAGATTCACACTCGGTAATACATCTGAATAACTGTCTTCGAATTGCTGTAAATCGCGCTTTTTCCAGTCACTATTGGCAACCGAACCATCGTCATTGAAGACTAAATTGGCTGGGTTTCGAGAGTAACTAAAAGAGGTAATATCAGTTTTTATGTAGCGTACGCCAATATCTAGCATATAGGGAAGCCCAAACATATTATCTTCAAATTTAGATTCTATGTATGCATGAAGGGTTTCTTCTTTTACGCCATAAGTGTCGCCATTCTCAGAGGATTGTGGCACCAATGATTTGGCTGCATAGGGATCTAATTTATTGAAGTAGGCAAATAAAGCCGATTGGTTAATGCTCGGCCACACTTGTGGCACATTAGCACCCCCACCGAACCCGTTTCCCGCCCCTGCTGAAATGACATCATTTGGTAGTTGCCACATGGTATTCCCTCCAATATTGACAGTGGGGGCTGCAAATGTGGGGTTTACTTCATCACTGTGATCAAACGCAAATATACTAGGGGAAGAAGGATAAAAGTTATACTTTTCTTTATCTTGTGAGTTGTAACCAAGACCAAAAAATAATGCACTCATAGTGCCAGTGAGCGGCTCCCATGTACCGTCTATAACGAATCGAGCCGTTTTGTCGTCAACGGTATTACCAAATTTGCGAGAATGATGAGCGCCATACACTGCATTTTCATCTAACGCCTGTGCTAGGGTCATATCTGGGATCGGGTGATTGCCATTAAAGTTAATTGTCGCACCACTGACTCCAGCTCTGACCACGACAAGGCTACCATTTCCATCATCTTCATTTTTTGCGCCAGAAACTGACATATCAAAGTTTAAGGTGATATCGTCAAGCACCCAATTAGTATTTAGACCTACTTGGTATGTATCACTTTTTCTCGGTACACCGGTTTCAAGCAGTTCAACGGTTGCGTTATTCCATGATATGTTATCAACGAAGCCATCCGGACCGACGTTAAACTCTGTTATTTTGGCGGCACCATCGTAAGCAGGTAACACAAGTGTCATCGCTTTGGCTTTATTATCTACATCATATGAACTAAATAGCACATCAAAGTTGACGTCTAAATCGTCATTTGGAAGCCATTGCAGTGCCAATGTTCCTCCAAGACGTTCACGTTCTGATTCAGTTTGAGTAATACGTGGCCAACGGGGCATTCTAAAGATGTCATTGATATTTGCATTGTTGGGTGTAACCACGTCTTCTTGTTCAGAATTTGGATTTGCAGTGCTATATAGTTCATGATATTGCCAATCATCCCAATTGGTAGAGTTATATTTGTCATAGCGAGATACGCGCTTTGTGTGTACTAACGAAGCAAGTACGCCAAAGGTATCATCCAGAAATACATCACTTACTAAAAATGATGTTTTTGGGTTATGTGATTTAGCTCGAGCATTGTATTCATTTTTAACTGAAAGGCTCAACTCTTCACCAAGGTCTAGCGGTTTGCGGGAGTAGATATTAACGACTCCTCCAACGGCGCCTTCTTGAAGTTTGGCTTGTTGTGTTTTGTATACTTCTATTTTGCCAACTAACTCAGACGCAATGACATCATAGTTGAAGTCTCGGTTTTCGCTGTCAGTGGCCAACTTACGACCATTAAATGTTGTGATATTGTACTTACCAGACATCCCACGAATTGTTACTTTTTGGCCTGCACCATCAGTACGAGTGACGCTGATCCCTGGAATACGTTGCAAGGCTTCTGCAACGTTATCATCAGGAAATTTGCCGATGTCTTCGGCGACAATTGCATCAACCACGTTATCCGATTGCCTTTTGATGCTTTGGGCCTCTCGCAGGCTACCTAAAATTCCTAAGGTTGCTTTGACTTCAATAACTTCAATGTCGTCTTTTTTGTTGCTCTGTTCAGCGTATGCTGAATGACTTAACATAGTGGTTAATGCAAGTGCGAGAGGAGATAATATAAATATGTTGTTTTTATCTTTGCGCTTACTTTTTTTCATATGACACGTTCCAATCTAATTATTATTTTTGAACTAACTTGCTTTGCAATAAATTAACTTGCTTAAACATTTCCCCATACCAAAAAGAAAGGCTCTTTGGCTTTGTTAATTCAATCATATGTCGGTAATTTGAACGTCTCGAAATAATAGATATATATCCCGTTATATAACATAGTGATATGTGATGTGTGATTATTTGGATGTTGTATAAAAAGTAATTGTTGTTATAATTTAAATGAATAACAAAAAGATAAATGTAAAATATACAGTTTTATTCGGTGTTTATTCGATAGTATGAGTATTTAAAGAAGGGGTAAAGTCATAATGTTTGATTTTAAAATACCCCTAAAAAACTGTTTACTTAATATAACTTAATGCCTGCTCTAAATCGGTGATCAAATCATCACTGCTTTCAAGGCCAACTGAAATTCTCATATCACCAAGTGAAATTCCCATTTTTTCGAATTGTTCAGGGGGTTGTTCTTTTATACAACTGATGGCAGGAGCATATATTAAACTCTCATGCCCGCCCCAACTAACACCTATCTGAAATAGTTCAAGATGATTAAAAAACGACTTAATGCTCGGTAAGTGATTTGTTTTTAGTTGAAAACTCATAAGCCCGCTGACACCGCTCATTTGCGATTCAACTAAGAACTTTTGCTCGAAGTTATCTAGGCCAGGGTAATTGACATGTTTGATTTTTTTGTGACTATATAAAAATTCAGCGATTTTTTTGGCTGTACTTTGGTGGCGCTCCATTCTTAAGTGCAATGTTCTCAGACTTCTTAGTAAATACCAGGCTTCAACAGGCGCCATTTTGGCACCCAAAAGTTCATATTCACGAGCACAGATCGCACTAATCAGTTTATTACTCCCAATGAGAACCCCTGACACTATATCACTATGACCGCCAAGATATTTAGAACAAGAGTGGAGCTCTAAATCTACCCCCATAGTGAGCGGCTTTTGATAAATAGGAGTACACCACGTATTGTCAATGATGGTTGCTATGTTATTTGTCCTCGCTAACTGGGTTACTTTACGAATGTCTTGCAGCGAAAAAACCACAGATGAGGGGCTTTCTAAGTAAATCAGCTTAGTATTTGGTTGAATTGCTTTCTCTATCTCGTCATTGTCTTTTCCAGAGACAAACGTAACTCGAATGTTCATTTTGGGAATTAAAAAATCATTAATAAAACTGATTGATGGGCCATAAATATTGTTTAGCGTAATGATATGGTCATTATACGATAAAAAATGAAGCAGACCTGCAGAAACAGCCGCCATTCCTGAAGCAAAAAGCTTGGCTTTCTCACCATTAGCAAGTTGCGCAATTTTCTTCTCAACAGTCGACACTGTTGGGTTATTTCCTCTGGTGTAAATTGCGTTGTTTATTTTGTCCTCAAATGCCAATTCAATGGCATCCCAACTGTCAAAAGTAAACAGAGAGTTTTGGTAGATGGGTGGCACAACAGCACCAAATTGGTCGCTTTTTTCAATATTATCATTGATTAATAATGTACTGGGTTTAAAGTGATTGGTCATAATTTTTTACGCCACCTTTGGATATTAATGATGTGGATTTAAAAGCTCGGCTGTTGTAAAAACCAACGCCAAAAATAGCAAATATAAATGCGATAGATATATTAATTATTGATAGGAACTGCCATTGCCAGTAGTCAATAATAGACACACCTAATGTTGAGAAGATAAAAACTGAGGTTGTACTCCACGGTACCAAACTTTCTATCATGGTACCTGTATCCTCTAAAGAACGGGAAAGAACCGGTTTAGGTAAATGAAACTCATCGTATTTGTTGCTAAATGCCTCGCCAATAATGAAGCTATTAGCGTACTGACTTGAAGTTAACGCATTGGTGAGCGCAGAAGAGAGTAAGGTGGTAATTACCAGCATACTTTTGGTTTTTATTTTATTTAAAAGGTAATGTATGACTGTGGGTAATGCGTTGATGCGGTCGATGGCACCGACATAGATAAATACCATGATGGTGATTATAATTGGGTCGATTAAGGCATATATCCCACCTCGATTGAATAAGCTCGCTAACATTGGAGTAAGTGTGCTTGTTAAAGGTTGACTCTGGACCATGTCATACGTGAAGCCTTTATAGACTGTTTGCACTATATTATCTAATGATGAAGATTGAATGATAGCGGCCAACACACAAGCTAAAAAAGAAGAAGCAATTAATGCTGGCAACGGAGGTTTTCTAAATATTGAACCTACCATGATAATTAAAGGCGGAGCTAATAATAGCACGTTGATATTAAACATAGTTTTAATGGTGCTGAGCGTATTGTTTAATAATGAGGCGGTATTTAGTTGTGAGCTTGTTGATGGATAAAAGTAGTCAAGAGTAAAAAAAAGACCCGCCGAAATAATTGCAGATGGGAAGGTAGTTGTTCTCATTGCTTTAATATGGTCTGTTAAAGGCACTTTAACGGCAATGGCGGCAATATTGGTAGTATCTGATAGAGGAGACATTTTATCGCCAAAATATGCACCACCGATGACCGCCCCAGCCGTAATACCTAAATCAGCACCTACGACCGTGCTAACAGAGATAATGACTAATCCAATGGTTGCTATTGCGCCCCAAGATGTGCCGGTACACATAGAAAAAAGTATCGGAATAACAAACGCATAAAAATAAATGTGTTCGGCTGTAATTAGTTTTAAGCCAATATAGATCAGAATTGGAATAGTACCTGATATCATCCATGTGCCTATTAATATGCCAATTGCAAATAATAATAGTACTGTAGGTAAAGCTTGGGTGAGGCGTTTGGTGAGCGAATCTTGAATTTGCTCCCAAGAGTAGCCGAGAAACATAAGTTGGATAACGACAAATACTGCTGAGAACAAAAATATAACTTCTAATGAGAAAGCACTTTGTTCAAACATCAATGGTCGTAGAATTAACCCGTACACGACCGTTAAAAGCAATGAAAATATCGAAATAAATGATTGTAATACTTGGTTACTTTTCATAAATAGCCCTATTGGTTAGCGGTAATACTATTGTGCGTTTCATTGGGCTTCCTTAATGATTGCTGCAGCACCACCGCTTGGGGCGAGGTTAAGTATGAAAGTGGAGTTATGAGTTACAGGCTTAGTTTCAATTTTATGGTCACTGGCGAATTTATCGGCATTTAGCCCATCTTTGAATAATGTCATTTCAAAGCGCTTATTGGCGGGCAAAAATGATAGGTCAACATTGATTTTGTGCTCGTTACTGTTCCCCATCGCACCAAGGTACCATTGTGTACCGTTGCGTCTGGCAATAACAATATGGTCTGCCAGCTTCGCGGATATCACGTGAGTCTCATCCCATACTGTTGGAATTGCTGTTATAAACTCTGTGGTTTGTGATTCTTTAACATAGGCAGAAGGGCTATCGGCAAGCATCTGAAGAGGACTTTCATAAACGATATACATTGCGACTTGATGGGCTCTAGTTGTTTTGCTCATTGGTCTAGCAAAGCTTATTGAGAAATTATTAGGCTGTGCATTACTCATTGCGCCAGGCGTGTAATCCATCGGCCCAGCGACTTGGCGAATGAAGGGCAAGGTTAAGTTATGTTCTGCCGTAATGTAATTGGCCCATTTATTATGTTCTAGCCCTCGAACACCTTCACGCGTTATTACATTAGGATAAGCTCTTCGCAGGCCTGCAGGTTTATAAGAGCCATGAAAGTTCACAAGCAACTTTCTTTTTGCGGTCTCTCGTGCAATTTTCCAGTAGTAGTTAACCATAGCTTGATCATCTCTTTGCATAAAGTCGACTTTAATACCGGCAGCGCCCCAATGTGCAAATAGATCTAATGCTTCGGTGAGTTGAGTGTCTAACGTTTTCCAGATAACCCATAGGATAACGTCGACATTTTTTAACTTTCCATAGGCAATGATTTCCTTAACATCGATGTCCTCAACAACATTCATAACACTATCTAAATGGTGCCAACCCTCATCTAGAATGATATATTCGATGCCGTTCTTTGCCGCAAAGTCTATATAGTATTTGTACGTTTGAGTATTGATACCGGCTATAAAATCAACCCCATACACATTATTTGCATTCCACCAATCCCATGCTACTTGGCCAGGCTTAACCCATGACGGATTGATAGCTAGCTCGTCTGCCAATAAATAACTTAACTGGTTGGTTAAAAGCTCGCTGTCATCTTTGGATATAGCAAGAATTCGCCATGGAAAAGACCTTGAATTCGCCTGTGGCGCTAACTTTGATTCAAATATAAAAGGAGAACGCTGTTCAATAACCTCATTTCTATCGGATCCTTTTTGTAATTTAGATGAAACTATTGTTTTTGGGAATGTTGCCCTTAAGCTTTCTCTACCTGTACCTTGTAGCCACATACCAGGATAGTCTTTTAGCCCAGACTCGGTAATAACGAGTTTACTCTTATTAAACTCGACCATTAGCGGCAAACTTGCAAACTCATTCTTAGTTATAGCGCTTAGCTGTTTTGACTCGTAAGTACGTTCGTTATGGGAAACAAAACTCTTTTCTGCGGGAAATAATGTACGCGTACTATCTATGAATTTGAACTGTGCAAGTTCGTTTTTAATCGCAAAATGGTCAGTCATAAACGTGTTGAATCGATAGGCAACGCCACTGTTAAATACTCTAAAGTTAACAGTTTGCTGGTTATCAAAAATCAGGGTTATTTGGTTGTAGTGTTCGACAATTTGCGCAGATTTTTGCTTAATATGTGGAGTTAGTAATCTATTTTGCGATGACCTTTTTATATTTTTTATATTTTTTATATTTTTTATAGTTATAGGGTTATGGGGATTGTTAGGCTCGTTAAAATATAACGCTGCTGTAGCCTTAGAGATAATCATACTCCCTGAGACAGAGATAGAATATTCAATGGGATAAGTTTCTGATAAAAATAGCTTTATAGAACCGTCAGGGGACGTGACTTGCAATGGTTTTGCAAATACTGAAATGTGGGTATTGAAGAGTAAAAACGTGATCAATACAGAGATAATGCGATATAGATAATTCATAAGTATCTTTATTTTTATATATAAATGATATGGGGACGGTGAATCCCCGTTATAGATTTCAATCGAAAGTGTAGGTAATGGGTGCAATGCCATCCCAATCAAATTTATTTATTTGATTATCATGTGCAATGGCAATTTCAAATTTATTTCTTTTGCGTTGTACACAAATATCAAACTTTTGCTTAAATGCTTTAATTGATTTTAAACACATATTCGGCCATTCACTAGGAAGGTAAGGCGCAAGTTGAAAACGATTAAAACCAAGTGGTTCGATACCGAATATACCTTCAGTGACAACACGTGCATATAGTGCGCTTTCAGCAGATAAGTGGCGTTGGTTACCTTCAGGCCATGCCTCTACGGCATAGGGAACATGCTCCCCTAAAAGGCGCTTCCTTGAATAGTATTTAAAGTAACGCATGGCTATATCGGTTTCACCCGCCGCAAAAATACCTCTAAATGCATATAGAGTTGCACGATCCCAAAAGGTATTATTGCCGGCTTCGGTGTAAATGCCCTCAGCACTCCATAAGTGTGGAGACAATAATGCGTTCAAAGTGTCTTGTTTTTTATCAAAAATCCCCATAGTTAAAGGCAGCGCAATCCAAGATCTTAGTTTGGTGTTTCCTTTAAAATATTGGTAAGTATTATAGCCCTGTACGTTAGCTGAAAAGTAGTTATTCATATCAGCTTTAAGCTTAAATGCACGTTTGCTGTACTCAGCTGATTTAGCTTCATTTCCGAGCTGGTGGTGCAAGTTTGATGATGTTTTTAGTGCCCCATACGCTAGCATGTTAGTACTTAGATTGTACTGGCCTGTTTTAAACCTTCCTTCGAGTTCATCACTGTCTGATCTTATAATACCTTGGGTATTCATTTGCTTAAAGCTGTACTCTAGACACCAATCAATTAAAGGCGTTAATTCGCGGGCAATGTTTTCATCAGCAAAGCTTAGAGCAAAACGGCTGGCCCCATAAGCAATCATTGCGCAGTCTCCCCGATCACCCGCACCATTCCAGATGTCGACACCTTCAGCAATAATCGATGATGGTATGGGATCAAACTTATCATTCATAAATCGAGCAAAATGACGATAACTATTTACTGCCGATTCATTGCCATTGTTATCACCTAGAAAAGGAAAAAACGGGTTGATATACTCAGCTTGGTCATTTGCCCATAACGCAGCATAATAACGCCCGCCACCCGGGCCGTGCATTAGTCCACCTTTGGTGCGATAAATACTTTCAGCAGAACGTAACTTCGAAAATTGAAACATTTGATTTAATATCGGATCGGGCGTTTCGAGTACTAACGCATGTTTTAAGCTAGCAATATAGTTTACGCGTTTTTTCAGTTCGTCTTGACTGTTAAAATCTCTATTTTCAGCTGTTTTCGTCGCGACAAATTGAGCACTGAATTGGATAGAATCACCAGAATTTAGTACTGTTTTAGGTATCGCATTACTTTTAGCCGTAATTGTATATGCGCCGTAAACCCCGTCTTTTGCAGGTGTTTTAAATTGGTAATTTAGGGAGGCAATTTCAACGTTTTGTGATGAATGACCTATGTTAGTTATTTTATAGGTTTCAATTAAAGCTGGGTGTTTGGTACTTGGTGATAATACACGAGTTAACGTTAAATTATCGCCAAGTGAACTGGTCAATGTCAGTACACCATTAAAACTCACGTCTGTCAGTTTCTCTGACTTATAGAGGACGTCATTGATATAAATATTGGGTGAAATGGCGGTAGGAAATTCATGAATAAGACTTGCATGTGTATCATTTGGAACCGTTCGTAACATAGGCCAAACAATTTTCCGATTAAGGACTAAATTGCCTGTTTCATTATTTCCATAATAGATGATTGCAGATAATTTTTCGCCGCTAAATTCCAAATGATCATGATGTTGATTTTTAACTTGCCAAGTGATCGTATCGTTGTCGAGTACCCATCGGTTATTTAATGTGTTTGCTAAGTCATCAAGCTTATTATTAACCGAACAAGCAACTGTTAAACATGATAAGCCAACCAATATAAACGCTTTATTTCCTAACACACCCTACTCCAAGCTTTTTAATATTATAATTATTGAAGCATTTTGCTTTTGTAATAACGTACTGTTAATCACTTAATAGTTCCCAAAAACTAACTTTCGTTAAGTTTCTGCTGTGGTAGTGTCGTGTGCATTGGCGATATCATTTCTAAATTGTTGCGGGGTTTTATCAAACTCTCTTTGAAAAATATCGTAAAAGCGGCTAATTGAGCCAAACCCTGCTTGTAACGCAATGCTTAGTACTGCGTCATTTGTGTCAATTAATAGCGCTTGGGCATGTTGCAGCCTTAATTTATTAATGTATTGTTTAATAGAAATTTTCATGACTCTATGGAACAATTTCATTGCGTAGTTCGGGTGCAGTCCGGTGATGTTTGCAACGTCATCTATGGTTATCTTTTGATCATAGTGGTCAGCGATATACTGTAAAATGACTTCTATATGACATAGGCCACTGACGATCGATTTTTTGTCTGTTAATTCAGTCGTATTTGATAGGTTAAATGTGCTGTAAGGCTCTAAAGACATTCTACGTATCCTGTTTCGGATTTCGTCAATGACTTGCATGATCAATGGTAATTTTTTACTCGCTAAATCATTTTCCCACATTGAGGTGGTCAGTTGGTCGCCCAGATGTAAGTTATCAGCAACCAGTACTTCACCATGTAATATCTCACTAATAAATTCATCTGAAAATCGCCAAGATAAAAATGCATGTAAAGGAATATATATATTTACCATTTCCCCATTACCTTCAGATGCAATCATTTGATGAGGGATTGACGCCCAAAAAATAATCATTTTCCCTTCAGGCACACTTATTTTTTGGCCATTTATCAGATAATCTGCAGAGCATCCGAATAGGTAATTTATTTCTACATGACCATGCCAATGGCTAGAATCCATAATTTTAGGGTGGTGTCGTTGGAACCCCCAAGAGTTTTCATGCCCCTGCACCTCTAATGGACTATTTTCATTAAATTTTATTCTACTGACCCAGTCCATATCGAACCCTTAGTTACGATTACGGTACAAACGCTAAACTAATCTATTGATTAAAACAATATGAAGGTTGTTTTTCGGGAATAAATAGTACAAAAACAGGATACTATGGTCGAGTATGCAAATTAAACAGGTTATAAGGTACAGGCCTTCTCTTACACAAATTAGTTACCTTATTATTCGGGAAGTTTTAATGCGAGTTTAAGAAGCAAAGTGGTGTTATTGATGGTTATAGTGAATTGATTCACAGCATCTATGTACATCGTTGTAATATGTTTAGTTAAACTGAATCAGCCATCTAGGGTAACCACATAATAATTATTAGGCAGGTAAAGTATGATTCCTTGGTTCAAATATATATTATTCTTATGCGTGATAGCCATATCGCTCATATCTAGTTTTTCATATGCAAATGAGCAAATTAAGAAAAGACCAAATATTCTTTGGATATACGTTGAAGATATTTCGCCGCACTTAGGCACATATGGTGAACCATTGGTAAATACACCGATACTAGACGAATTAGCCCATAATGGCGTTAAGTTTACGAACACAATTATGCCCGCGCCTGTTTGTTCAGCGTTACGCTCGGCTATGATGACAGGTGTCACACAAACTAAACTAGGGTTACATAATCATCATAGTGCAAGAACCAAAGAGTCAGAGTTTTATTTACCCCCTAACGTAAAAACAGTACCTGAGTTATTTAAAGCAGCGGGTTACTATACTTTTAACAGTGGTAAAGATGACTACAATTTTTCATATAATCGTGCTGATTTATATAACGGGGATTATATGGTACATCCGTTATACGGAAAATCAGGGGTAAAAATTGATTGGCATAGTAGAAGTAACAAGTCACAACCATTTTTTGGACAAATTCAACTTAAAGGTGGCAAACACATTTTTAGTAAAACTTTTAAAAATAAAGTTAAACAGCCCATTGATCGAAGTGAAGTTGTACTGCCCCCCTATTACCCGACCCACCCTACAGTGACTGAAGAGTGGGCAAGATATCTTGAATCATTACAGATCACTGATTCTGAAGTCGGTGATATTATAAAAAGACTTGAACGTGATAAGTTATTAGATAATACAATCGTGTTCTTTTTTGCTGATCATGGAATGCGGTTTTTACGCCATAAGCAATTTCTCTATGAAGGTGGAATAAAAGTCCCATTTATCGTCTATGCACCGGGTTACAAAAGATTGATAAAGACTGGCACGCGAGCTGAGTTGATTAACGGGCTGAATATTAGTGCAACATCACTTGCATTAGCTGGTATAGAGATCCCCGACTATTTTGAAGGTAGTAATTTGTTTGATGAAAATTTTCACGGAGATAAGCACGTTATTTCTGCAAGAGATAGGTGTGATTTTACGATTGACCGTATTCGTTCCGTAAGAACAGAAAACTATAAATACATTCGGAACTATTATCCAGAACGCTCGGCGATGCAGCCAAGTTATCGAGACGAATGGGAGTTAACGAAAGTGATGAAACAGCTTTATGAGCATGGAAAACTGAACAAGGTCCAAGCTATGCATTTTTCGCCAACACGTGAAATTGAAGAGCTGTATGATTTACGAAATGACCCTCACGAAATTGTTAATTTGGCTACTAAGCCGGACTATAAAACGACTCTAGATCAACACAGAAAAATTTTAGATAATTGGGTTAAAGATAATGATATGGGCCAATTTCCTGAGCGGGAAGAGTCATTAAAACTTATGTTGGGTATTTGGGGAGATACCGCAATAAATCCTGAGTTTGATAATTTGCGTAAACAGTATCCTAATCTCTCTGGCTCTCAATATCATCTTAAAAGTCAGCGTTTTAAAAGAGTCTTAAATAAAGGAAATAATTCTTATCAATAATAAAAGGGTTGAGTTTAACTAGGTATATATGTCCGATTTAGCTATACAAATCGTAGAGAACCCTCTACCATAATAGCTACTTAATATCGGACATATAGAATATGCTTACCCCACTTGTCGATACGTTGAAACAACTTCGCTATCAAATAGCACATATTGAAGACGATACACTTATTCAAGAATACCCAGAGCTTAATGCATATTTGTCTACACTGAACCATGAAATTCCGAGGGCGCTCGAAGATATTGAGTTTTTATACCAATTCTTATATGTTTATGGCCGAAAATCAGAAGCGACATTTAACCGATTCAGAAATGAATTGGAACGGTTCTATTTGTGGTCTTGGAACTTTAAACAGATGTCGGTTTTTGATTTAAGGCGCGAAGATATCGAGGCGTATGTTGAATTCGTTGTGGACCCAGATAGTAATTGGGTGTCGAATTCTGTACAGTGGCGATTTAAAGATAAGCAAGGCGTGCGCTGTGTAAATATAGCATGGCGTCCATTTGTATATAAAGAGAATGGCCTAAGCCAACAAACATTTGCAGCCATGTTCACTGCACTTAATGTGTTTTATAAATTCGCAATTCTGGAAGAAAAAACGTTTGCCAACTTTGTACCTGTGGTAAAAAAAAATAGCCCCTATTTAATAACAGAATCACAGATAAAGTTACCTGATACATTGAGCAATTTACAGTGGGAATATGTGTTTGGTGTAACAAGGGATTATTGTGATGCTAAACCTGAGTTAGAGCGTAATTTGTTTGTGCTAGCCTGTTTAAAAGGCTTGTACTTACGTATTTCTGAATTGTCGGAGCGGCCGCAGTGGTCTCCTGTTATGTCACACTTTTGGCAAGACCCTGATGGGTTTTGGTATATTAGAGTTATGGGCAAAGGTAATAAACTCCGAGATGTAACTCTGAGTGAAGATTTTATCGTATATTTGCGTCGTTACAGAGAATATCGAGGTTTACCTGCGTTGCCGAGAGTTGATGAGCCCTCTCCAATTGTGCATAAATTACGCGGTCAAGGGGGAATGAATGTCCGACAAATTAGGCGGATTGTACAACAAAGTTTTGACTTGGCGATTGAATCTTTAAAGCAAGATGGCTTTTCGGATGAGTCAGAGCAATTGGAAGCGGCAACAGCACACTGGTTAAGGCACACCGGTGCGACTCATGATGCTCAACATCGCCCACTTAAACATTTATCTGAAGATTTAGGGCATGCCAAAATCGCGACCACTGATCAAATTTATATTCAAACTAACATTAAAGACAGGGCTAAGTCTGGAGCTAAAAGAAAACTCTAATTAGATTTTAATCAGCATAGTTGGGAACTCAAAGTTATTAATGTGCATCATAATGTATAAGTTAATTATAAATTAGTAAAAACATCAAGCCCTAATATATAGGGCTTGATGTTGGGTTAAACTAATAAAAGTCGTTGTGTAATACGACGATGTGCATCTAAATTATAGGCCTCGTAATTTTGCAATTACGCTATTAAAGTCAGAGCCTTTGATTTCTGCGGCGTACGCGATGCGCATTTGGTTTAGGTATTCATATGCCATTTCTTCAGCTTCCATTCTACCTATTCTAGAGGCGTTCCATGTTTTTGATGGTTTACCTGGAAAACTTGCTGTTACTAGGCAGTCTACCGGCGCCATAGGGGTATCTTCATCAATTTCAATTGTTATGCTGTTTAAGGTTTGCTCTTGATATAAATTAGACTCTAAATTTGAGAATTCACCACCCCAACATCTGCTACCTATACTACGAACATAACCGCGAGTGTATGCATGGCTGCTTGCTAAGCTACCAAGTTCTTCCAGTTTTGTCGCCATAAGATTACCTTGATTCTTAACATAGGCCGCGCTGATGAACCCTTTCACATGACGTTCGGTTAAAACTGCAATATTAAGTGCTGCCATTGTTGAATAAGAAGATGTTAATGCAAATGCTTTTGTATTGTAGCTTGCCTCGTATGCCCTATGATGACGTAAAGAATTTACATATGTTAATAGTGAAGTAAGAATTGAAACATCAAATTGGCTACTATTTAGTGAGTCTTGATAGTAATCAAATGTTGTACTGAAAGCGGCTAGATCACTTTTTGCATCATACACTGCATCATTGATCACCACACCTGACACAAGGCTTTCTATTTTTTCAAGGTCTTCAGAATGAAGTCTTACAATTTGAGGACCCGCTGGACCACCGCCAAATAGTAAATTTGAAATAAAGTCTTTAGCACCCCCTTTTATTGCGCTCTTTGCACCATCAAGGATCCAACCTCTAATTAATGCGCCTGTTATAAAACCTTGTGCTGCAGCGGTATTTGCTTGATCAATATTTAGTATATCAGCTGAATGCATTGCTGGATTTATTGCTTCTTCAGTTGAAGCTGAAGTATTAAAAGAGCCGAAAAGTATAGCCATAGTAGCTGCGATTGTTTTTATTTTCATTTTATTATCCTTTAAAATTGCTTTTATTTATTAGGTTGGTAACTTCCAAAAACCTATTTATTATTAACTTTAAGCTAATGGACAGCCAAAAATTTAACAGAGAGCATATTGGATTTCAAATTCGGTAATTTAGAGTTATTGCTTTAACTATCAACATGATGGATTTTTTGATGTTGCTACTCTAATGTTTTTATAATTAATAAAGGTATTAAAATCAATGGGTTACTGCATTTAGTTACTCAATGGTAATCTATTCTTATTGAATATTATATCGCGTTTATATATTGATTTTTGTTTGTTTTTTCAAGTGGCAGGTCATTAATTGCACATGCATTACTATTAAGAAGGTTCTAATATTTTCATATCTTTAGCATTTATTATAAATAAATCATGTGAATTACTATGATTGAACTGTTTAATTTTTTTGGAGAGTTACAGAATAGTTAACGAAGCAAACAAACACTTTGAGATTTATCTATCTCCAATACATAGGAATATAGAATAGTTAAAGTGTGATTATATAATTACTGATGGAGCATTTGTAAAGAAAGAATACACTACTAGTGAGGTTATTAGTGTATTCTTTCTAGCTTTATACGTTATGTTAAATTGTGGGTTGTATGATTTTCACTTTCCCTAACACCCCATTTTATTTTAAACTCAAGAGCGTAGATTAGCGGCAATAAACTCTATTGGATGCTTAGGCTTCCTATTTTCATAGCGCTTTACTTGGCTTCGGCATGAGAATCCCGTTGAAAGAAGGTTTCCTTTGGCTGTTTTTTCTACATGTGGTTTCCAAGACATATTGTAGAGTGACCTTGAGTTTTCTTGGTTTTGTAATTCATGCCCGTAGGTACCTGCCATACCACAGCAACCGGTGACTGGGGTATTGAGTGTTACACCTAGCTGACTAAAAATGGATTTCCATATCTGGCTTGCGTTTGGTAATGCAGTAGTTTCTGTACAATGAGAAAGTAAGGTATAGTGTTCTTTCTGACTTGCTTCTGTTAAAGATATACTTTGCCAATTTTGTTTTTCAAGCCACTCATGAGCGAGCATAACTTCAAAGCTACCACGTAAATCGCTAAGCAGAGTTTTGTATTCATCACGGTAGACCATAACGAGAGATGCATCCAAGCCAATCATTGGAATTTTATAATCATTGAGAGAGTTCAAAAAATCACACGCAGTTTTAGCTGTTGACTTAAACTCTTTTAAAAATCCCTTAACATGTTGTGCTTTACCATTTGGCAAAAATGGTAATAAAATAGGGTTAATTCCGAGCGCCGCAATAACTTCAATACATGAAGAAACCAACTCAGCTTCATAGAAACTTGTAAATGGATCTTGCACGATAAACACAGATTTTTCTAGTTCAGTCTTTGACATACGTTCTAGTTTTGTTTGATCGAATAGATATTTTTTATTTACTCGGTTAACGAGAGTTGGCGTACTTAATAAGGGAGTGTCAACATATCCAAAGACTTTCTTTATCACATATGTTGTTGGTTTACTGGTTACAACAGGGTTAACAACAGAACCGAATTTTGAAAGTACGGGTGCCGTCTTTTCTATGTTACTGACCAAATAATCTTTTAAAGGTCTATTGTATTTACTGTGATATAAATTTAAAAATCGAGATCTGAAAGTGGGTACATCTACTTTTATAGGACAGGCTGTAGTACAAGCTTTACAAGCTAGACACTCATCCATAGATTCTTTAACTTCATGTGAAAAATCATATTGGCCTTTATTTTTTTCTCGGGTATTTAAGTACCTTTCCCACCAAGTAATGTCATTCTCTTTATTGATCAATTGTTTTTCAACATCAATAATATTTACGTTCGCTTTTTCTTGTAACCGCAGCCATTCCCGAATTAAACTGGCTCTGCCTTTTGGTGAATGTCTTCGGTCTTTTGTTACTTTATAAGAAGGACACATTGGTGAAGATTCATCGTAGTTATAGCAAAGTCCATTACCATTACAGTTCATCGCATTTTCAAAACTGTCACGAACTTTGATATTAATTTTTTTGTCGAACCAAGCTCGCTTTTGTGAGTCGACACTTACTAACTCATCACTGCTTTCGATTGGTGTGCAAATTTTTCCTGGGTTTAATCTATTATTCTTATCAAAAGCAGACTTTATTTTTCTTAACTCAGTAAAAAGTATTTCACCAAAAAATTCTGGACCATATTCACTTCGATAACCTTTACCGTGTTCACCCCACATTAAACCTCGGTACTTTGCTGTTAAAGCGACTACTTGATCTGAAATTTTGCGTAATAGTTTTTCTTGTTCTGGATCACACATATCAAGTGCGGGTCGAACGTGTAGGACACCCGCATCGACATGGCCGAACATGCCGTAATTTAAATTGTGGGAATCTAATAAAGCTCTAAACTCTACAATAAAATCAGCGAGGTTTTCTGGTGGGACTGCAGTGTCTTCCGCGAAAGCGAGTGGTTTTTGTTTTCCTTTCGTGTTGCCTAATAGCCCAACTGCTTTTTTACGCATGGCATATATTTTTAGAATATCGGCTTTATCATTTATAAGTTGATAGCCGATCACACCAGCCTGTTTATGTGCGATCAATTTGTCTAATTCTTTGCACAGTGATGAAATTTTCCCGTCCATTTCATTTTCGGTTTCACCGTTAAACTCGACCATATTGAGTCCTTGCATCTCGATGCCAGGAACACTGGTTATTAAGTCTGATACGGAATGCCAGACAATATCTTCTTTTGCTAAATTTAATACTTTACTGTCAACCGTTTCAACGGACGTTGCTTGAGCGGAAACTAGAAATGGTGAATTTCTTAATGCTGAGTCAAAACTATCATACTTAATATTGATTAATGTTTTGAACGGTGCAATTGGTGTAATATTTAGTTTGGCTTCTGTGACAACACCCAATGAACCTTCAGAACCTGTAATAATTCTTGATAAGTCAAAATTCTCGAGTGTATTATCGAATACGTTTTCAAGATCGTAACCCGTTAGGAAGCGATTTAGCCTTGGAAACTTAGATAAGATCAACGCTCGGTTTGAATGACAGCTTTCTATCACTTGTTGATAAATTTGTGACGCCCGCCCTTCTTGAGCGGCGATTAATTGTGCTTTTTCAATGGATATTTTCCGGGTATTAAGCTCGGTTCCATCAACCAAATAAGTTTTCAAGCCTAAAACATGATCACTGGTTTTGCCATATACAAGCGAACCTTGACCTGAAGCATCGGTGTTGACCATTCCGCCAATAGTTGCTCGATTACTTGTTGAAAGATCAGGCGCAAAGAAAAAACCATATGGTCTAAGGTAATCATTTAATTGATCTTTTATGACACCAGCCTGTACTTTAACCCACTTTTCTTCCACATTTATTTCTATGATTTCACGCATATGACGTGATAAGTCAATGACGATGCCGGGAGTAAGTGACTGACCATTTGTGCCTGTTCCCCCGCCTCGAGGCCCAAATGTTAACGACAAAAATGGATCTTGCTGCGCACAATGCAATGCGGTTTGAATATCTTTGTTATTTTTTGGATAAATTACGGCTTGTGGCACATTTTGATAAATGCTGTTATCCGTGGCAGTTACTAAGCGAGTAGCATAACTGCTGTCTGTTTCCCCTAAAAAACCATTGTTTATTATAAGGTTGAGGTAATCATTGAGTAATTCACTTGCGGTATCTTGCTGATTTATATTGGCAATCATGACGGTAATAATTTATTGCTTTTAACTAATTGTACCACGGAGTGAAGGACAAAAAGTTGAGAAATTTAATCTTTGTTACATATTAAGCAAACTAATACATACTTTGGCTTGTATACTTTAATCATGGTCATTTTGTTAAATAGGGAAAAGTAAAAGATGAAAAAAGTAATGGTCCTTGGGATAGGTGTAGTATTTGTATTTCTTGCGATTGTATTTTTTGTTGTGCCAGGACCTTCAATCATATTCGCAATGGCTGCATTAGTGTGCTTTTCTATATATTATCCAACAGCGAGAAAGTATTTAAGAAAGTTACAAAAGATATTTACTAAAGCGTGTCACAAACTTGATGGTATTAAATAAAAAAGCCGGCAACTTGAGCCGGCTTTTTCAGATTCTTAGATACTAGTCTTTTAGCTTTTCAGCTAGGTATAACCAAGTTTCTAATACAGTATCAGGGTTAAGTGAGACTGAGTCGATCCCCTGCTCTACCAACCATGCTGCAAAATCTTCATGATCCGAAGGACCTTGACCACAAATACCAACGTATTTGCCTTTTGCCTTAGCCGTTTGAATTGCCATCGATAGTAATTTTTTAATCGCTGGATTACGCTCATCAAATAAATGTGCAATTAATCCTGAATCTCTATCTAAGCCTAGTGTAAGCTGAGTTAAGTCATTTGAACCGATTGAGAATCCGTCAAAATACTCTAAAAACTCTTCAGCTAACAGGGCATTTGAAGGTAGTTCGCACATCATAATTACTTTTAGACCATTTTCGCCACGTTTAAGGCCATGCTCTTCAAGTAATTCAATAACGCGTGCTGCTTCTTCTAATGTTCTAACAAATGGGATCATTACTTCAACATTTGTTAAGCCCATTGAGTTACGAACACGTTTGATAGCTTCACACTCTAATGCAAAACACTCTCTGAAATCTTCAGAGATATAACGCGCTGCACCCCTGAAGCCAATCATAGGGTTTTCTTCTTCTGGTTCGTATTGTTGCCCGCCAACTAAGTTTGCATATTCATTAGATTTAAAATCAGACATGCGAACAATAACGCGTTCTGGTGCAAACGCACACCCTAGAGTAGAAATACCTTCAACAAGCTTAGATATATAAAATTCTACCGGCGATTCATAGCCTGCAATAATTTCTTTAATTTCAGCTTGTAACTCTGCAGGTTGGTCAGCAAAGTTGATAAGGGCTTTAGGGTGGACACCGATCATTCTATTTATAATGAACTCAACACGAGCTAGACCAATACCTGCATGGGGTAACTTTGCAAAATCGAATGCACGATCCGGGTTACCTACATTCATCATTATTTTCATTGGTAGGTCTGGCATGGTGTCGACACGGGATGAAATAATATCAAACTCAAGTTGACCTTCATAAATAAAGCCGGTGTCACCTTCGGCACAAGATACAGTAACTTCTTGATTATTTGTTATTAGATCAGTTGCATTGCCACAACCAACGACTGCAGGAATACCTAACTCTCGCGCTATGATCGCTGCGTGGCAAGTGCGGCCACCTCGGTTTGTTACAATCGCAGCGGCGCGCTTCATGATTGGTTCCCAATCAGGGTCGGTCATGTCAGTTACAAGTACATCGCCCACTTGGACTTTGTCCATTTCGTCAATGGAGTTTAATACGCGAACAACACCTTTGCCAATTTTATGGCCAATTGCTCGACCTTCTGCAATGACTTTAGATTGAGATTTAAGTTGGAAGCGCTCCATGACGTTTGAATCTTCATTTGAACGCACGGTTTCTGGACGGGCTTGTACGATATACAATTTGCCATCGTTACCATCTTTTGCCCACTCGATGTCCATTGGACGTCCATAGTGTTTCTCGATAATAACAGCTTGCTTTGCTAGCTCTTGGACTTCGTCATCTGTTATAGAAAATTGTGCTGATTGTTCAGCGGCAATATCAATAATTTCAACTTGCTTACCATGAGACTCGTCTGATGAATAAACCATTTGAATTGCTTTAGAGCCAATGTTACGTCTAACAACAGCTGGTAACCCTTTAGCAAGCGTCGGCTTATGAACATAAAATTCATCAGGATTGACTGCGCCTTGGACAACCATTTCTCCCAGTCCATAACTAGAAGTAATAAAGACAACATCTTCGAAACCAGACTCAGTATCGATGCTGAACATAACACCAGATGATGCTTTGTCTGAGCGGACCATGCGCTGAATGCCCGCGGATAGAGCTACACCACGGTGATCGTAACCCTGGTGTACACGATAAGATATTGCTCGGTCATTAAATAATGAGGCGAATACGTGCTTAATTGCAACCATGACGGCGTCAATACCACGTACATTAAGAAATGTTTCTTGTTGTCCGGCAAATGATGCATCTGGCATATCTTCGGCTGTTGCAGAAGAACGCACTGCGAACGAAACATCGGAATTTGTATCACCGTGAAGGGTATTATAAGCGTCGTGAATTGCTTTATTAAGTTCTGGTTGGAATGGAGTATCGATGATCCATTGTCTTATTTCGGCACCAACCTTGGCGAGTGTAATAACGTCATCGACGTCTAGTGTGTCTAAAATTGTGTGGATCTTTTCGTTAAGTCCAGATTGCTCTAAAAACTCATTAAAAGCATCGGCTGTAGTAGCGAATCCACCAGGTACTTGTACACCAGCGTTAGAAAGGTTCGATATCATTTCCCCAAGTGAAGCGTTTTTACCACCAACTCGAGGTACATCTTGCATACCTAACTCTTGATACCAGAGAACGTAGTCTTGCACGGAACTGTCTCCAAAACAAATTGTATTTAATGTGAGAGATTGTTTGACCTTTAGTATAGGTCAAGGGCATTCTACACTGGCAAGCACGCTTACGTAAACCACGGAAGCGAAAATTCAGCTAATTTGTAAGAACAAGGTTAAAATGAGAACTGCATTTTATATATCAGATGGTACTGCAATTACATCGGAGGTGTTTGGGCACGCGACACTTTCAATGTTTCCCGTGGAATTTAATCATCAAACAATCCCATTTGTTGAAACAGTCAGAAAAGCTGAAGAAATCAAAGAGCTTATTGATTTAAATGCAAAAAATACAGGCGAACGGCCACTCGTATTTTTTACTTTTGTGAATCCTGAATTGTCAGACATTATTTTGTCGTCTCAGGGGGTTTGTTATGACTTTTTGGCATTAGCTAGTAAGGTGGTTAAAAAGGAATTGAATGTAGAGCCTGTCCCAAAAATACATCGAACTCACTCAATTCATGAAGCGAGTTACGACTTTAGAATAGATGCTGTTAATTATGCATTGGCAAATGATGATGGGGCAAATATTAAAGATTATGAACAAGCTGATATAATTTTAGTTGGTGTGAGCCGATCAGGTAAAACCCCGACGAGTTTATATTTGGCACTTCAGTACGGGATAAAAGCAGCTAATTATCCAATCACTGAAGATGATTTAGAAAAAGGCAATTTTCCTAAGTGTTTACTCACTTACAAAAAGAAGTTGTTTGGGTTAACAATAAATCCAGAAAGGTTAGCGGCAATAAGAGAAGGGAGAATGGCAAACTCTAAATACGCTTCACTACGTCAGTGTAGAATTGAAGTGAGAGAAGTAGAAATGTTATTTAAAAAGCATAAAACCCCTTACTTGAACTCAACAAGTCATTCTGTTGAAGAGATATCAGCGAAAATTATTTCTGAAACGGGTTTAACTCGTAGGAAATATTAAAAGGCTGTATTACAGCCTTTTAATTTGCCTTAACTTAGACTTTGTTTCGCGCATCTTTAAGTAAATCAGCGACAAGAAAACCGAGTTCTAATACTTGGTCAGCATTAAGACGAGGGTCACATTGAGTCCGGTAGCGCTGTGCTAAATCTTCATCAGACAGACCGTATGCCCCACCAACACATTCTGTAACGTGTTGGCCTGTCATTTCTAAGTGGACACCACCTGGATAAGACCCTTCCGCTTTATGTACTGCGAAAAATTGGCTGATCTCACGCAGAATATTATTGAAACTTCGCGTTTTATATCCTGTACTCGCCTTTTCAGTATTTCCGTGCATTGGATCTGAGGTCCAAACAACTTTTCTGCCTTCGTCTTGTACTCTGCGAACAAGGGCTGGTAGTTTTTCTGGTAGTACGTCTGCCCCCATTCTTGTTATTAGCGTCAAACGTCCAGGAATGTTATCGGGGTTTAGCGCATCAATCAACTTTATGAGCTCATCAGGTGCCATACCTGGACCTACTTTTACACCAATTGGGTTTTTAATGCCTCGGAAAAATTCAATGTGGGCATGGTCTAGTTGTCGTGTGCGTTCTCCAATCCAAACGAAATGTGCTGAGCAGTCATACCAGTCACCTGTTAGGTGATCCCTGCGAGTAAGTGCTTCTTCATACCCCAATAAGAGTGCTTCATGAGATGTATAGAGTGACGTTTCTTTTAAACTTGGCGCTACGCTTGAATCAATACCACACACTTCCATAAACTCGAGTGCGTCTTGAATCTTATCAGCCATTTGCTGATACTTTTCTTTAAGAGGGTTTGCCGCGACAAAACTCATATTCCAACGGTTTACTTGGTGTAAATCAGCTAAACCACCCTGCGCAAATGCACGTAATAAGTTTAGTGTTGCTGCGCTATGGTGGTAAGCCGTCATTAATCGATTAGGATCTGGAACGCGGGACGCTTCGGTAAACTCAAAGTCATTTATTATATCACCACGATATGATGGTAAAGATACCCCATTAATTGTTTCAAAATTAGAAGAACGAGGTTTTGCGTATTGACCTGCCATTCTTCCTATTTTAACAACAGGGCATTTTCCGCCATATGTCAAAACAACAGCCATTTGTAACAGTGTTTTAAAAGTATCGCGAATATTCGCTGCATTGAAATCAGAGAACGATTCTGCACAGTCACCGCCTTGAAGTAAAAAGGCTTTGCCTTCACAAACATCTGCTAAACTCTTATAAAGACTTCTTGTTTCTTCAGCAAAGACTAAAGGTGGAGCTTTATTTAGTTGATTCTCAATATCGATTAACGCGCTATTATCTGGGTATTCTGGTTGTTGAACAATTGGGTGTTCTCTCCAACTGTCAGGGTTCCAAGGTTTCATTAATTTTCCTCATTCTAATGTAGTGTTACCTCACCACGAAAGTAACGTATAGACGTACTCGCTTCAAGATAAATTTAGTATTTATTTCAGGAAAGAACACATCATCCTTAAAGGGTTCACAAGTGTCAACTTTACAACCCAGATTAGGTTACATATTTACGTAGAACACATCATACTTATCCCTAAATAGGATGTCTAAGCATCAACATAAATCTTAAAAACGCTAACCAGAGAAACACATCTAAGTGCGACACTCTCTAATATCAAGCGGCCATTATAATTTCTTTGAAAATAGCTGCTAGCTGCTTGAACCCTAAACTCGTTCTAGGACGGTTGTTAATTCTTTATTGGGCAAACTGAATATCTTCATCCGTTACTTTTCTCAAGTCTGTGCCTTTCTTCACATATTGTCTCAACAGACCATTCGCGTTTTCGTTTGCGCCTCGCTCCCAAGAGCTATACGTATCCAGCGAACTCTCTTTAAATTGCATGAGCATCTCTATTGTCGCCTTTGTCACTGCATCCTCCGATTTGGAAGGCACTTTCGTAGCCAAATAAAATCGACTTTTTCGCTCTAAGATGGTGACGATAGAACTTACCACCTTGGCGATTATCTCGCGCAACCCATTGATGGCTAACACACACTCTTACGCTGATTAGAACATTAGAAATTTGTTCAGGGCTCGAATCGATACCAAGAAAAAAACGTACAAATTCAATATGCTTAGCAGGTATCCGATACTTGCGAGCTATTTTGCGCCTGCTAATAGAATAAGTGTGAGCATTCATAGGGCAATATTGACCATGTGTTTGGTTTCTTTTTATCTCACGATATACCTTTGCACGATGGCACTTCACTGTTTTGGGAATTTCAGTAATTGAAATTCCCAGTTCCAAAAGGGTGAAAATCTGGTACCTTCTCTCCTCGATCAACTGCTGATAACTCATAGTAGTACTGCTTGTTTCTTTGCCGCAAAGAGCGTATGTTGGCTTCCTCTTCTACACCTTTCTATGAGTGTCGCACTTAATATATGAAATCAGGACTAAGTAAAATTCATTCTTAAAAAAGTAAAAGAGCCTCTGACAATTAGTGCTCCTTTTATGGTAATTAAGAGACGGGTCAACTCCTCAAATCTGCATTGTTAAATAACTAAAAAGATTAAAATAAGATGGCAAAAAATAAAGATACCTTATTTCAGCCTAAGTATAGAAAGGTTCTAAATATAGATAAATCGCTAACTTTATCTCACGAGCTAGATCTTATATGTATGAAAAAACGATTATTAGATTTCTAGTAACCACGAAAATATTGGCAATGTAAGTCAAACAAGAACGCTCTTAAGGATAGCAATGAGGATTAACAAATAGTATTATGTTAAATTAAGTGTAGTTGGTAATTATTCTTATAGATTATTAATCTCCCAATTGTTGGCTTTGAGCTTTCAATTTTAAATTTGGAAAGTCAAACCTTGAGCACTAAATTCAGAAAGTTAATTAGTAATCTGTAGCTCTATAAATCAAAGCCTAGCCTCTGAAGCATATGCACCCATTTTTAACAGTTTATCTAGAGCTGAAGTAATCTTTGAAAGTGACATAAGATAAATAATGAAATAGAAATGTGTGTAACTCAAGCCAATTTTGTACAGCTATTCAGTAGGCCTAAAGGTAATCAATTAGTGTCGTGTGGCCTTTCAAAATATAGATAAGTTACCATTAATTTATGATTTCACGTACTTCTTGAAGTATTTCGAGCAAGTATAAAGCTAACACTTTTTCGCGGTAACTTTGGTTAAAACTTTTCACACTACCATTTTGATAAGGGGTACCCTGTCTTATATAATCTAGCTTGATGTTTTTTCCAGAGCCCAACTTTCTAACCCAGTAGAAATAAATTCAGGACTATTGTCGACTCAAATCTGATTAGTTTAACGCGCCAAGTCATGGTGTAATTTAGTGTACTGTTCACTTTCTCAGTTCTTAAACCTGTATCGACTTCAATCGCTAGTCCTTATCGATTGAAGTCACCACGTGTGTTCAATGTTTCTAAAACAATAGCCTGAGTTTAATACATCACTTATAAATTACATCGACCAAGGTTCATTATATTGATTTGGTACTCTCAATGGGTGAGGTGTTAGCATGTATAAACACGTTCAACACATTTTTTATTCCAAGCCTTGCCTTATTACAAATACTTTTTGATCTTTAATTATATTCGTCTAGCACCATGAGTGCGTCAATGAACTCATCATCTGACGGAAGTTTATGTTTGTGATAAAAAACTGAGCGACTTAGCGCTCTTACTTGACAAGGAAAATGCGACGCTCACTTCAAATTTAGCTCTTAACTGTTCTACCCAAACCTAGTGCCTACTTATTTTTACGCCTTTTTGCGATGATATCGTCATGCATATCAGATACTTTAACCTATTAGCTTACGGTTTTATTCTTCAGCTATTTAACATCTGATGCTTACATACTTTGAACGTCAGTTTTAAAAGGAGCTCTGGCCGATCCCATGTTTACGGTAAACTTCAGGCATATGAACACCCGACTCAATTTTATTTGTCATGCATACCTTAGAGTTCCAATGACCTTGCTTTTTCTCATTGTAAATTTTTCTATTTTTGTTATTGAAAAATTCTACTTATGTTTTGTTTTTGGAGGAAATTACACTGATTAATTTAAAGGTGCACCTGTAATGAAAAATTGAGTTAGCCCCATCAAAGCTTGAGTTAATTAAGTTTAATAGACTTATTATTCTGTTCAATGTTAAAATAAGGAAGTAGAGAACACATCATACTTTAAATTCAATACCAGCAACATAATCTTTTAACCTAACTAAATAATATAGCCCACAAAACACATTTTTTTACTGCAGCATGAATGAACTATCGAGGCTCTGATCTACTCTAAAGCAAAATAGTACCTTTAATGACAAATTGAGTTAGCCCCATCAAAGCTTGAATTAATTAAGTTTAATAGACTTATTATTCTGTTCAATGTTAAAATAAAGAAGAAGAGAACACATCATACTTTAAATTCAACATCCGCAACGTAATCATTTAACCTAACTAGATAATACAGCTTACAAAACGCATTTTTTACTGCAGCATGAATGAACTATCGAAGATCTGCTCTAAAGAAAAATAGTACCTATAATGACAAATTGAGTTAGCCCCATCAAAGCTTGAATTAATTAAGTTTAATAGACTTATTATTCTGTTCAATGTTAAAATAAGGAAGTAGAGAACACATCATACGTTATATTCAATATTTACAACGTAATCATTTAACCTATCTAAATAATACAGCTTACAAAACGCATTTTTTACTGCAGCATGAATGAACTATCGAAGATCTGCTCTAAAGCAAAATAGTACCTATAATGATAAATTGAGTTAGCCCCATCAAAGCTTGAATTAATTAAGTTTAATAGACTTATTATTCTGTTCAATGTTAAAATAAGGAAGTAGAGAACACATCATACTTTATATTCAATATTTACAACGTAATCATTTAACCTATCTAGATAATATAGCTTACAAAACGCACCTTTTTTACTGCAGCTTGAATTAACTATTTTATCAATAGTAGCAACATAGTAAATCGGATAAGCAACGGACTGGATTTTGAAGCCGTTTATTAGACTTGCCATTAGATTCAATGTTAAAATTAGAGATAGCGAAAGAACACATCATATACTATATATAATAGGAACAATCGTCACTAACATGATAACGCCATTTTCAATACGATCTCATTTTGATTATTTACACGAACAGATTTCTCTATTTTGCGAAGAGTTAGCGGAAGCTGATATCATCTCTGCAGATTACTACCAGCTCCCTCTCATAACTAAAGAAGATGAGAATAAAGCGCCGGAAACCATTCATGTAGAAAAAGTTTCTGGAACAAGTGCGCTAAACAAAGCAATAAACGCTTACAAAGACCTTTATTTAGATAAAAAAATAAGCGGTAAAATAATCCAACGTCACCCAGGGCTAATAACGGTTAACGATAAAAATCTATATATACAATCAAGATTAAGAGAGGTAAATAAAGCCAAAAGTGATTTTAAAAACCTTATCTTATCTATTGAAAATAATGATGCCCGCTTCGATGCTGTGCACAGTGCCATCCCTAATTTGGTTACTCTTGCAGCATATAGAAAAATCCATAGTGAAATAGCAGACCCTTACTCAATTCGATTTACTTGGATGACAAAACATGCTATACGCACATTATCAAAAGATACAGCACTAAAAATGTTGAATAACTCATCAAATTACACAAACCCAAGAATGATCGATCAACAGTCTTGGACATCTCTTGTAGAAACTGAAAAACTAAGAGTTTCAAATTTAAATGAAAAAAGTAAGCTCAGAATTAGGAGACCAACTAGAGTATCCCCTGAAGTTAATATTCGCTTTACTGCGGAAAATAGATATCACGTTAGTGCAGCGCTCCCATTTATTTTATTTAACCCAGATAGAAATACAAAGCTTGGAACGCTAACTAATTATGAAAAAGTAGAAAATCACCCAAGAAAAAGAGCATACAACTTTCTTGTTGATAGAATATATTTAGAAAAATTAGGCGAATAATCGGTTATTTTTTAACTATCTGCTCAAGAATTTCTTCATCAATAACTTCTACATCTTCAACAATACGTTTGCCACCTTGAATTTCTATTCGTTTATTATGCTTATTTAGTGCTAATATTTCTTCACAAAACTGAGCAGAAGGATGCATTTCATACACATAATCTATGATTTTTCCACTATTATCGTCTTTAACATTGCTTATACTGTAATCAGAAATCGCACCTTTTTCAATTAAGTCCTTCATTGTTGTAGTCATATCTCGACGTAGTGCTTTTAATTTATTCTCAACAATTTCATCTGTTGAATAAATAGAGCCATATTTTTCCATTATTGACAAAAGACGGAAGTGGTAAGTTTTTCCTGGCGCTGCATAGCGCCATAAATGATATAGACGAAGCATCATCCAGCGGGATAATCCACGCTTTAACTCTTGCGCACTGTTAAAATAGTAACCTTTATACTCTAAATTATCGATCATATTATGTACAAACGCATTGAGACATGCGACACATTTGATATTGCCACCTTGCCCTTTTTTCCCACTAAAATGTAGGGAAGATAGGAAATTCATATTTGACTCATAAAATGAATCATCGATATCCGTATTTTTTGTATCTGTCGCTGAATATTTAAATGACAATTTAGAACCTTGCAATGCCTCTAAAGATTCTTTTATTTGTGGGTAAGGCATTGATTGTCCAACGGCTTTTAACTCTTGAGCCAATTCATTCATCGAAAAAATTACAGCATATTGAATACCGGACTTAAAATTTATTTTAACTATTTTGCCTTTTGAAGCTAGCCGAATAAGTGCCCGCTCTACTTTTTCTTCTCTGTCAGAAGGCCATACAAGATACTCGACATCTTCCCCTTCTTTTTTACTACTCACTACCGCAGGCGTTATTTTTATTTCACCTTCGTATAAAATGCCATCAACTTTTTCAGATATACGACGAGTAATGATTGTTTTTTTTGGTGCTTCTTCTAACGGTAGTTTTTTGTGCCCAGAGCGAACAAACCGTCCCCATAAATCATAATGATTAAAAGTATTAGAGTATGCACGTAACCCATGAGCTGCATTTTCTAATGATACTCGAACATCTTTATTATCAGTAAATAGCGCTAAACTTTCATTATCAATAGCACTTTCCACACCATGGATCTGACCACGCAATGAATCGGGCAGATTATCTACAGAGATGTTCACCTTTCGGCTCATTATATTACTTCCAAAATTTATGACAGCTAATAACAACATATTCATGAACAAAAGTTAATGATTTAAGTTAGTACAAAAGTGATCTGGACGTTTTTTTTTTCATAGATCCAATTTTTACCAACTAAGAAATATTTTGGATCAATATATTACTAACATAGAGTATATTTCCGGCCCTGCTTTCAAAAAACCTTTCAAATATACGTCAAAATAAGGCGATTCCTTAACGCTATGTGGATAACTTTAGTCTCTGTTGGTATAGATCAGATCTATACTTAGAATGGATCCGATCCTAATCTACTAGATCTATGAAGTACAAAAGAAAATGTTTATAACTTATTGAATTTACTTAGTATAAACACGATCCAACTCAATAGTTTTGTGAGTAACTGTGTGCATAAGCTGTGCTCAATTAACCTTTTCAGTTTATACTTAGTAGGATAGTGATCTGGGAGTACATAAAGATCGGATCTTTACTTCGTTAAAATCCGATCTGACATTTAAATTAATCTTGAATATTATCAATGGTTTAGTTGTTATTTTTATGCTCTATCCTTTAATACCTATATACTTAACCAATTTAATCTTCTTATTTATTCTAAAGTAAATTGAATTGATACTATGTCTTTATATTTTTATGTTTACTACTAAAGTAATGGACATTATAATGTTTGGTATCAAGTCAAGGATATCGCGTATGTCAATCAATAATAAAGCACTATCAACCTATCGTTTGTTAAAAGCAACCGCTGAGGTTGCTGAACAATCATTAGAAGGTCGAATTCAGCATTACAGAGCTCATTTAAAAACAGATGAAAAAGAGCTTAGAACATACACTCAAAAAGCAGCTGCCGACTTATTAGGTTGTAACAATAGAACATTGAAAAGGCGACATGATCAAGGAGACTTCGATCATTTGCATATTCAAAAAGGTGCAAACGGACATTACGCATATACATTGGCTAATATTTTTTCTATGGCTGACATTCTTGGAGTTGCAGCAGATCAACGAAAGTCAACTGATAAATTACAAGTTATCGTTATCAATTCACTTAAAGGTGGTTGTGGTAAAACAACATCACTTGTCAATATCGCAGCAGCACTTGCAACAACAAATATTAAAAGATACAGAATTGGCATAATAGATCTAGATCCTCAAGGATCATCATCAAGCTTTTTTCCTGCGAATGATCCTGAACCAATTACGGTTGGCGATTTAATGAGAGATTGTATTGAATTAGATCAAGGTGAAAGTTGGTCTGATGTTGTTACCAATGCTTTTAAAGAAACCCATATTCCAAATATTAGAGTATTACCTTCAGGAATGGATGATTTTTATTTTGAACATGAAACAGCAACAGAACTGAAAGAGAGTTCAAGCTATGATCAAACTCGGCATTACCATAAACTTTTAGAAAGAGTGATAACCCCAGTTGAATCACAATTTGACATAATTTTAATTGATACTGCCCCATCATTAAATTTTATGTTTTATAATGCATTAATGGCATCTACAGCAATGCTCATTCCTGTACATCCAGAGGCTGTCGATTTTGATGCGAATAACAAATATTTAAAAAGACTTGGTGAGATATATCATACTGTCGCAGCACTGGGTCATGAGGGCTGGGACTTTATGCAATTTTTGGTTACTAACTATGTTAAAGGTAATCATTCGCAACGAGATATTGTTAAAGACGTTCGCAGTGCATTTGGTCGACAAGTTATGAGTTATCCAATAAATCATAGCTCAGCAATAACCGCGAGTTCCTCATCGTTTAATACTATTTTTGATCAAAAAACATCTGATAGCTTAGCCAGTAGAGAATCTTTGGTAAAATCACAAGAAAATATAAAAGATGTTGTCGATGAATTAGAAATGTTAATTCGTTCTAATTGGTTATCTACACAATCATCACTCGGTCAATGATAAAAGGTTTTTAATAACATGGCTAAAAAACGTAAAAATGACACCCGTTTAGATCCTTTTGCAACTCCAGTAGAAGGAAGTAGTCTGGATGATCTATTGGATCAAGCTAAAATTGGTGATGTGATCACTATGCCTGCACCAAGTGATCCACAACGTACAATTACATTAACCTGCCAAGTGATAAAATCACATAATATAGAAAATCATACTCAGGTTTATGGTCAAAATAGACGTGAGCAATCATTACTAAATGAAAAGTCCGTCGCAGATATCTTACCAGCGATAAAAAATGATAAGAGAAACCTCCACCCGGCTCTGTGCTGGCAAAAAGGACAACAACAATGGGTCTTATCAGGTTCAAGGAGAAGAAAGGCCTGTATGCTCGCTGAGGCTGATTACGTTATACTCACTTCTTCTGATTTTAATGATCAAGATGCTAAAGCATTAGCTATTTCATCAGATCAATACATTGCACCGAGTCTATGGGAATTAGGACAAGCTTATCATGCCACCAAAGTTTATCTTATGGAGCAAGGCTTAAAGGGGTCATATCGCGAGATCGGCTCACTTGAAGGCGTATCTCATACAGCTGTCGCTGATGCTTTAAAAGCATTTGAATATATTCCAAAGGAAGTCCTTAGCTTGTATCCAACAGCCAATCATTTGGGTAGAGAAGCTGCAAAGAAATTAATTGAAGCTATTAAGCTTAATAAAAATGCATTCGAAATTAATCATTTAAATATTCATGATCAAGAATTTTTGAATGATACGGTCAGTGATGAAAAGCGAGCAATGTTGATAACCCATTATTTAACAACATTTGAAAACAAACCGGCCCGCTCAGAAGCTTTGTTAGACAACAAATTCATTAAAGTTCAAAGGAACCTTAAAAGTGGCGACGTAACAATTAAAATTGATAGTAAGGTATTGACTCAGAAAAGAATTGATCAATTGCAAAAGCTATTAGCTAATTACAATTAATCCACATAATTAAGTTAGCAAAATAATAGAAAAATTTTAACTGGTTGAAATACAAGCAATGAGAATTAATTCGCTACTCCAACCAGTTAAAAATCGCGACTTTATTACGAGATAACCCTTTTGGTAGTTCCTATAATTTCATATACTGGCGAAATATTTCATTTTACATGCTGAACTGATGTCAACGCAGTTATCTAAAGAACAATTATTTGCATTGTTCGAAGAAATTAAACAGGAACAAGCAACACAATTTCCTTTGTCTGAACGGTTTTTGAAGCAGTACTTCAATAGCGCTTTATTAGTCAAAGCGAAGGAATATTTAAATAATTCGCAAATTAGTTACTTAGATCACTCGGATGACTTTTCTCGTATAGATTCTCAAGTATTAGGCAATTTTGGGAATACTTTTTCTCAGTATATTAAGATTTCTCAAGTTAATAATTCAGCTCGTGTAGAGGCCCAATGTACGTGCTCTAACAATCCCAAGTGTCGTCATATTGCTGCAGTGTTGCTTAAATTAAAAATAGAGCACTCAGGCGGGTTTGGAGAAGCTTATTTAGTTAACGACTGGTTTAATGAGCTTATTCAATTACAACAAGATAGCATCCAAGGCGCCAACAACGTTTTGTTATTTGTTTTAGAGCCTCATAACAAAGAAGTGCTGTTAAGCCCAAAATTATCACCATTGCGGCCTGATGGTCTGTATCCACTAGGCCGACCATTATCGGAACAACAACTAAATAGCCATATCCCTCTTCAAGATTTACTCGAATCAGACTTTAGGTTATTTAACTGGATCCGTTCGCAAAACCCACCGGGTCATTTCGAATTATTTGGACGCTGGGGGTTTACAGCGATTGAGCAACTGGTAAAAACAAAACGATTTTACCTACAAACTCAACGCCAACCTTTGACATTGGGTCATCAGCAACGGTTGCAGTTTGTTTGGGATATGAGCCAATCTAATGCGCAATTATGTGCTCAATTATCTTCCATTGATAACTGGTTACTACTTAGAACTGATCCGCCAATGTATGTAGATACAGATAAGTTGGTGCTTGGTAGGATAAACTCCGAACTCAGTGCCGCAGAAATCGCTCATTTACAAAGTATGCCTAGTGTTGCAAACGATCAGTTGCAGCAAGTCATGAAGCGATTTTCAGAGACATTTGCAACTGATGTAATTGGCAGTCCAAAAGGGGTCGTAGCGCCTACTCATTCAGTACATTTACGTACAAGGCTTAATATTGTAAAGCTCACACCAAGTAAAGGCTTTTCATTGTCGATTGATAAAACTGATGAGCTTTCTAAAACGGAATATGCAAAATACATTAAGCGATGTGAAAAAGTACTATTAGGCTTGGGTCTTTTAATTGAAAATGGATTGTTTTTATTACCTGTAAATGATGCAAATGGAGTACATTGGTTTAATCACGAGGTGCGACCTAAACTGCAATCGCAAAATTGGCTTGTTGATGAGCTAACACATGAGTTAACAGTGCAAACGCCTAAAATTACATTGTTACTAAAGCGAGATAAGCAGCACCATATTTTAGGTAAATTGATGTTTGATGGTAAGTCTATCTTACTTGATTGGGATGTGACTGAGCCACTTGATGTCAATAATTTAGCTGATTTGCATCAGTATATTCAAATTGCAGATCAGTTCTATGCAATACCTACACTTACTTTTAATGAATTGCTTGGTTTGAAAGCTCGATTTAGTTATTACAGTTCAAGTCAACAGTTCAAGTTTCCTTTATCGTACGCCAGAAAGCTCTACGAGTTAGAGAATACCACAGTGGTAAGCTCAGATGCGAAATTGACTGACTATTTAGCTGAACTTGATTCACCCCAAAGCATTCAGTTTAATATCCCATCTACTGATAGCCAAACGTTTGTACTACGAGATTATCAAGAACAAGGAGTACGTTGGTTAAAGTTTCTGAATAAACATCAGCTTGGCGGTATTTTGGCTGACGATATGGGTCTTGGTAAAACACTGCAAGTGATTGCTTATTTTATTAGTCAACATAATACATTAATGACTCAGCCTAGCTTAATTGTTTGTCCTACGAGTCTGGTAAGCAATTGGCAGAATGAATTTAAGCGGTTTGCACCGCACTTAACATTAACTACAGTGCACGGCTCCGATAGAGAAAAAACGTTAGAACGTGTACATACAGCTCGGTTTATATTAACAACTTATCCATTGTTAAAGCGTGATTTGCATTATTACAAAGGCCTTAAATTTGATTCTATTGTACTGGATGAAGCTCAGTATATTAAAAACGAATCAGCACAAGTATCTAAATGTGTTAAGCAATTACAAGCGGAATTTAAATTGTGTCTTAGTGGTACGCCTGTTGAAAATAATTTATTGGAGTTAAAGTCATTACTGGATTTTGTGATGCCAGATGTTTTGGGAACTAAACAACAATTCAAGCACTACTTTCAAATTCCTATTGAAAAAGAACAAGATATTGCTCGTGCTAACGAGTTGAAAGCTTTAATTGCCCCTTTTATTTTAAGGCGCACAAAAGTGGATGTTGTTAAAGAGTTACCAGATAAAACGGAATTAATCAAAGAGCTTGAATTTACTTCAGAACAAGCGAATTTATATCACAGTGTCCAGACCAAAATTGAAGATAAGTTATTGACATTGTTTAAAGAGCAAGGAGCGCAAAAAAGTAAACTTGTATTTTTAGATGCGCTTTTAAAGTTGCGTCAGATTTGTTGTCACCCACAGCTTGTGGATAAGCAAGTTAATAGTGAAAGTGCTAAGTTTCAGTGGCTTTGTGAACACCTGCCCGTCATGCTATCGCAAGGAAGAAAAATAATTATTTTCAGCCAATTTACATCAGTACTGGAATTAATTGCAAAGCAATTGACTGAAAGTGAAATCGGATTTTCAACTTTAACGGGCCAAACACGAAACCGTGAACGTGTAATAAGTACGTTTACAGAAGGGCTATGTGATGTATTTTTGATTAGTTTAAAAGCGGGTGGCACGGGACTAAACTTGACACAAGCTGACACCGTGATCCATTTTGACCCATGGTGGAACCCTGCAGTAGAAAATCAAGCGACGGACCGAGCCTATCGTATTGGACAAGATAAACCGGTCTTTGTTTATAAACTTATTATGGCTAATTCTATTGAGCAAAAAGTGCATAGTATGCAGCAGCAGAAGCAGGCGTTGGTTGATGCTTTATTTGAAGATAAGAGCTTAAATTTAAGCCAATTTGATGAAACTCAGATGTTAGAAATGTTGAAATCATAAAATAATTTTGAAATGAGTGAAATAATTCTGAACTAACTTCAAAGTATGCTGTCTATTATTATGCTTATTGGCAGCAGTGAGCTTAACGTTGATTTCCCCCTTGATTACTTATTTGTAATAAAGCCAGCAGATTTTGCTGGCTTTTTTGTTTCTGTCCGTAAATTTTATATTGGGTTTGAAATTCCACATTTGATCCACATTGTTTCGTTTAAATAGATACATTGAAATAAGGTAACTGGTTCATTGAACTAGTATTACTTAGTTAATCTAGAAGGTGAATATATATGTTGTGTCATGAAGAAACACCATCGCATCTAAACTTTATTGAACCTGTATCACAATGTGACTATGATCTACTGGTAGAGGTCGCAACCAGTGACGACCTAAATAGTATTTTAACAATGTTATTGTTTGACGAAACACTGTCTGATTCGTTAAAAAATGATGTGAAAAACCAATTAAAAGCAAATCAATTAAGTAATAATTAAGCAAAGAGAAATTATGCAGCACATCCTAATCGTTGAAGATGACTATGATATAGCAGAGCAAGTTATGCTATTTTTTAAAGCATCGGGGTTTAAAACGTCACACATTGCTGACGGTGCAGATGTGGTTTCTTGGGTTGAGAAAAACAGCCCTAATGCAATCTTGATGGACATCATGCTGCCAAATCAAGACGGCGTTGAATGTATGAAGAAAATTCGTGCCTTTTCCATGGTGCCGATTATTATGATGACAGCTAAAGTAGCAGAGTCTGATCGGCTAAAGGGACTTGAATTTGGTGCAGATGATTATGTGTGCAAGCCTTTCAGTGCAGCAGAATTGGTAATGAGAGTGAAAGCTATTTTGCGAAGATGCGCACCCGCTGTTGAAACTGAGAAATTAGTGAATGTTGATGAGCAGCAACTCACTGTAACGTTAAAAGGTAGAATCCTCGCGCTAACGAAAGTTGAGTTTGATGTGTTTGCGCTATTGTATAATGCACCTAGCCGCGTTTTTTCAAGGCAGCAAATTTTAGATTACATTCAACCAGATAACTTCGATATTTCAGATAGAGTGATTGATAGTCATATTAAAAACATTCGAAAAAAGATCAAGTTGTTGGATTGTTCTCCAAAATTGGTCGGGTCTGTTTATGGCGCAGGCTATCGTTATGACGAACAACAAATCAATGACACTAATTAAGTGATATCAGTTAGGCTCTCAGGTATTATTAACTAAAAATATTACCTGAGAACATTATGTTAGATGCACTCTTTTCTCAATTATCTTGGTTGCATGGCACGTTATTCTTATCGGCGATTTTATGTCCCCTCCCCTTCTATTATCGAGGTCGCCACTTACTTAAAACGCAATGTACAGTGCTTGAACAACAATACATTCATTGTTTGAGTGCTAAAGAACAAGTGCAATCTCAGCTTCAAACTTTGCAAACTGAGCATCAGCAACTTCAAGCAGAAAAAGTACAGCTTCATGGTCATTGTCAGCAATACCAAGCAAGACTCACTGAAAAGCAAACCCAAGTTCATCAATTTCAGGAATTATGGCAGAAAAGTGAGCATAATTTGTCTCATGCTCAAGCTCACGCTCACAAACTTGAAATCGAGCTTACGGATATTAAAGCTATGTTTGAGCAGAAACAGCAAGCATTTGATGCACAAATAGCGCAACTAAAAAATTCAAAAGAGCAGTTAAAGCTGGAGTTTGAAAATATTGCCAATCAGATCTTTGAAGAGAAAACGGCACGCTTTAGTCAACAAAGCCAAGAGACAATCGACCAAATTTTAAAGCCAGTTCAAGGTGAACTAAAGGGTTTTAGAGACAAAATGGAAGCGATTCATAGCGAGGAGTTAAAGCAAAGAGCCTCATTAAAAACCGAATTGCTTCACTTACAAGAGAATAATCGAAATATTACCGAGCAAGCCAGCCAGTTAACAAATGCTTTGCAAGGCCAGAAAAAAGTTCAGGGTAACTGGGGCGAGCTTATGCTTGAAAATGTGTTAGATAGCGCAGGATTAAGGGCCGGGTATGATTATAAAAGAGAGGTTTCATTCTCCACAGATGACGGTAAATATCGACCTGATGTGGTAGTGTATTTACCACAAAAAAGACACCTAGTTATAGATGCGAAAACCTCGCTGAATGCGTATACACGATATGTTAATGCAACGAGCGAAATAGACGCGAATACAGCCTTAATTGAACACTCACAAGCTGTTCTATCGCGTATCAAAGAGCTCGGAGATAAATCCTACGAGAGGTTGCCAGGGCTCAACTCACCAGATGTGGTGATTATGTTCATTCCGATTGAATCAGCGTTTGTTGAAGCTATTAAGCACACACCGAATATGTATCAGCAAGCACTTGAGCAGAATGTGCTCGTAGCGACACCCACTACGCTGTTGACGAGTATGAATATAGTAAAGCAGCTGTGGAGATTTGAGGAACAAAGTAAGCACAGTAGAGAGTTAGCGCTTCGAGCTGAAAAATTTTATGGCAAGTTAAATAGCTTTTTGCACAGTATGGAAGGTGTTGGTCGCCAGTTAGATAAGGCCAGAGAAAGTTATGATCGGGCTTTTTCACAACTCTATCATGGTAAAGGAAATTTGATTAAGCAAGCGTCTGACTTTAAAGAGTTGGGAGTATCGGTGAGTAAAGAGTTGCCAGTAGAGTTATTAGAGAAAGCCAATTTAGAGCTTGAGTAAGTTGTTTTTTGGTGTAAACCCCCTTTACAGAAGCTGTGTACAGGGGGCTAAAAAAGGGAGGGTTAAGTTTGGCGGTTTGGGTTACTGCACTGCGCAAAACTTCCTTTTCTTGGTGAATCAACATAAAGGTTGATGAATAAGTTGTTTTTATCAATGTCTAACCAAACTCGGCTATTTTCAGGTGGACATAAAGAGTGTTTAATATAACCTTCCAGCTCATTCTTATTCATCGCAAGTTTTTGTGGGATGCTGATGAATATATTGACTTCACCAGTATCAAATTTTGCTTGTTTAAATTGCCAGCTGCCCATCATAAATTGTTTTGAAAAATAGCGGGATATCTTGTTTTGAGCGTCTACATTTAAAAGTGAGCTGTGCGTTGTATTTTCTTCAAAAAAATACATCCAAGCGCTTGCTAGGATAATAAAACCAGCCAATAACATTGATATAATAGGGAATGGGGCTTTTTTACTCAATACTACTTTTTTACGCGACCCTTTGCGCAGTGATTGTTTTTTTTGCTCCGTGCGTGACTCGACGATTTTTACCCAATCACCATGCTTAATTGTTCGTTGTGTCATAAATTTCTCTCCAATATTCTATGTAGGTATTAAAACAATACAATGTGGAAGAAAAATGAAGTGAAATGCCTTATTTAGGGCTTCTAACGGTGAAACTGGTATGAACAGTATCGTAGTGAAGAACCTACATTGTGGGTGTTATAGGTAATTTCATGCGAACACATAGACCTCCGGATTTACCGTGATGTAAACATATTTCACCTTGCAGAGCTTGTGTCAAACTTTCACAGATTGACAACCCTAATCCAGACCCTCCTAATGCTCGACTGCGAGATTTGTCTATACGATATAAGCGCTCAAAAAGTTTATTAAGCTGCGCATCTGACACTCCTGGAGTAGTATCATCGATCTGAATAAAGACATGTTCAGTACATATTCGGACTTTTAATCTGATATGCCCTGGGGTATCTGTATATAAACATGCATTTTTGATTAAGTTAGTAATAATTTGATCTAGCTTTTGCTTATCGGTCGTTATATAGGTGTCATCAGCAATCTCAATATCAGCAATAAAGCGTAGATTATGTTGTTCAGCTAATGCCTTTGAGTCTGAAAGGTAGTAGGCAATAAGTGTGCTCAGCTGGTATTGTTGCCAGTTAAGCTGTAGTGCTTGGTTTTGTGCTTGTGACAGTTGATATACATCTGAAATAAGATTATTTAGTTGAGATATTTTATTATTAATTTTACTGTACGCTAATACTTTATTATCTAACAGGTTATGTTCAAGTGCTTCAACATGTAGCTTTAGAACACTAAGTGGAGTTCGAAGTTCGTGTGATATATCAGCTAGCATTTGATCTTTTTGTTTGAGGTTAGTTTGATATAGCTTAGCCTTATACTGAGCGTTTCGGTGTTTGATGATGTACAGGTAAACAACGATAGCGCTAAGGAGGAGTACCATAATGCAAGCTAAGAGCCACGAGCGCTTTAGTAAGATCTGGTTCTCTAGCTCAACTTTCATTAATGCTGACTTTTGCTCTGTTTGCGCTAATTTTTGATATTGCACAAGTGCATTGACTTGTTGTTTGTATTGCTCTGTGGCACCTTGATTAACTTCAATGTCAGCTAATCTATGGATGGAAAATGCTTTATTTAAGTAAGTGTAGGCTTCTTTGTGCCGTTGTTTTAGTTTTTCGTACTTTGCTTTGTATAGGTATAGCTTTGCCTCAAAGATATGATTATTCATCGTCATAATTAGGGGTTCAGCTTTGGCAATGTATAGCGCGCTGAGTGCTATATTTTTTAACTTGAGATGATATTCGATGATATGCAAATAGGAATAAGATTGTTGTATTGGCGATTGTGTTTTTAATGAATAATTTAAACTCTTTTGAATGCTACTTAGTGCCATATGATGATTGCCAAGCTCTATGTAAATCAAGTGGAGGGAATTATAAGCTCTGGATAGGCTTGAATTAGCCCCTAGTGGCGTTAAAATCTTTATGACATCTAAAAATTGCGATAAGGCTTGTGGATATTTTTTATTTTTCAACGTCACTTCAGCCAGCCGGATCGCAGTATCTGCGATATTCATTACTTGTTTACTTTTTTTGTCATTAATAAGCGCTTTGGTGAAAAAGAATTCAGCTTGTTCTAGGTTATGAATACGTACTGAAAGGTCTCCTAGATTGTAAAAGTTTGATGCTTTCACTTCCCAGTTAATAGAATCTTTTAATACCGCCTGTGCTTTCAGGTGATACTCCATTGATGTGGCTACGTTATTTTTTGTGTCGTATAGCGTGCCTAAATTATTATAAGATTGGCCTATTAAGGTTGTATCTTGGGTTAGTTTTGCCAATTTGAGTGCATCTAGATAGGTGCTTTCAGCCATATCTAACTGATGGTTTCTTCGGTAGTTGATCCCGCGCTCTTTAGTCACTTCATATTGAAAGAGCAAAGGTGCTGAAGGTGATAACTCTATTTTATTGAGTACGGCTATTGCTTCGACATACTTATGCTGCTTTCTTAAAATATTCGCGAATGTCAGTTGTATTTTATTTTGATTTTGCTTACCACTTGCCTCAACGGTTTTTAATGTAGAATAAGCTTGCTCTAATTGTCCCTGTGAAATTAAATTCTCAATGGTTGAAAGTGACACTGATGCCTCTGTGTTATAAGAGGTAATTAGTATGGTAATGAATATAAAACTTGCGAAGTAGTGCATTATAATTTGGTTTGTATATGGAGCTGTGCGTATTGTTAATCAATAATGTGGTTGAATTATGAAGAGTGTAAAGGGCCTTTACAGGTTGCAATTTATGCAACTATTGACTTTTTTGATGATAAATAGGAGTTAGTAAAATTGTAATTTATCCGATATGGGAGTTAGTAAAATTGTAGCCTGGGGAGTTGTTTATGTTAGTAAAATTTTGTTCCATGGCATGGAACACATCTGATAGTGTCGCAAAATGACGTTATTTTTAGTTCTGGCAGTGTATTTTCCGGTTTGTTCGTCATTTTTATAGAAGATAGTAAAAATATGATCCAAAGCTGGATATATGAAGAAGGGCCATAGGCCCCTCAAAGGTTGATTTATATAGTTAGAACTGGTTCATCGTATTTGCAGTTCCACCTGCTTTTAAGGCATTTTCACCAGAAAAGTACTCTTTATGTGTGTCACCTATATTTGAGCCAGCAAGGTCTTGATGTTTAACTGATGCTTGCTCCCTCCTAATTTCTTGACGCTGAACATCCCTGACATAAGCCAGCATCCCAAGTTCACCAAAATAACCTTCAGCTAAAATATCGGTACTTAGTGCAGCTGTATGGTACGTGGGTAAAGTAATTAAGTGATGAAATATTCCGGCTTCTCTGGCACCATCTTGCTGGAAGTTTTGTACTAATTTATCTGCTTCTCGTGCTAATTCTGTATTATCTAGTTCAGGAGCCATGAGAGCTTTAGCATTAACGTTTGGATTTGGGTAACGACTTAAGTCTTTTCCTTGTGTTTCCCATTGAGAGTAGACTTGTTCTCGAAACTTCAACGTCCAATTAAACGAAGGGGAGTTATTATAAACAAGCTTCGCATTTGGCACTTGCTCTTTAATGCTATTAACGAGCTCAGCGATTTGATTTACGTTGGGCTGCTCTGTTTCTATCCAAAGTAGATCCGCACCTGACTGTAAACTGGTAACACAATCTAAAATCACCCGAGCTTTTTCTGTGCCTTCTTTAAATTGGTATAGTCCATTATCTAATCTGACGGGTTTACACAGTTTGCCATTGAGCTTAATGGCCATTTCCCCATCTGTGAGGTCGTTTACGTTATGTATCTCTGTGGTATCAAGAAAAGCGGTATATTGACTTGCTAGGTCTCCTGGAGACTGAGACACAGGGATTTTCTGAGTTAAGCTTGCACCAAGTGAATCGGTTCTCGCTACAATGACACCGTCTTCCACTCCAAGTTCTAAGAAGGCATATCGAACGGCATTGATCTTCGCAAGAAAGTCTTCATGTGGAACGGTTACTTTACCGGCTTGATGCCCACATTGTTTCGCATCTGAAACTTGATTTTCTATTTGAATGGCGCATGCCCCGGCTTCGATCATTTTTTTTGCGAGTAAGTAAGTGGCTTCTTCGTTACCAAACCCTGCATCAATATCGGCTATGATCGGAACCACGTGGGTTTCAAAGTTATTAATTTTGGCCGTAATTTCTTGTGTCGCTTGTCCTCGAGATTTTGCTTCATCCAGAGCTTTATAGAGGTGGTCAAGTTCTCTAGCATCTGCCTGTTTTAAAAAGGTGTAAATCTCTTCGATTAATGCTGGTACCGACGTTTTTTCATGCATACTTTGATCTGGTAATGGGCCAAATTCAGAGCGAAGTGCTGCTACCATCCAGCCACTTAAGTATACATATGAGCGTTTTGTGGTTTTTTGATGCCTTTTTACTGCCATCATCATTTGCTGAGCAGTGAAACCATGCCAGCAGCCCAATGATTGCGTGTATTGGCTATTGTCTGCGTCATAAGCCGCCATATCTTCACGCATAATGTTTGCTGTATATTTTGCTATGTCTAATCCTGTTTTGAATCTGTTTTGTAAATTCATTCGACTTGCAAACTCAGGGTTAATTGACTGCCATGAAGTGTTCTTGTTCTGACATAAAGTTGTGTAGTGGTCTATTTTAGATTGATAGTTTGTCATGACTAGTTGTCCTTCGAACGGTTAATTTTACGATATTTGATTGTGAGAGTGCGTTGAGTGGTCTGACCCCGCGCTTAATTAAACATTAGGCCTGAATTTAAAATTTTTTAAATTTATAGTTGTTATTACCAACATACATTTCATGAATGTCATTTGCAGTTTAATTTGAGTGTATTTGAGATATGGTTATTGAGGACCCGTTCAGCATAGTTAGGATTTAGATATGAGCATGACGACTCAACAATCAGGTTTAACCATCGACCGACAACTTTTCGATTTTGTAAATATGCAAGCATTGCCCGGCACTGATATCGAACAAGAAACCTTTTGGAGTGGCTTTGCAAAGCTTATTGAGATTCTCTCACCAATCAATAAGCAGTTATTGTTTAAACGCGATAAGCTACAGTCCCAAATTGATGAATATCATAAGAGTCACCCCGTATGGAATGGTGATAAATATCGGACATTTTTAATGGATATAGGCTATTTGGTGCCTTCTCCAGAACGAGTTAGCATTGATACTGACTCTGTTGACCCAGAGATAGCATCAATCGCAGGTCCACAGCTTGTAGTACCCGTGAGTAATGCTCGGTTTGCGCTAAATGCAGCGAACGCAAGGTGGGGTTCTCTTTATGATGCTCTTTATGGAACCGATGTATTACCACAAGAAGAAGGTGCCGAAAAAACACAGGAATACAACCCTGTACGCGGTTTTAAAGTGATGGCCTACGCTCGCCAATTCCTTGATAACACTTTTCCTTTGAGAAATGGCTCGCATATTGAAAGTACACATTATGCGGTGCTAAATGGGCAATTGGTGGTCACGCTTAATGATAGTAAACAAGTTAGCCTATTAGATCCCCAGCAATTTGTAGGTTATCAAGGTGAAGCGCAAAACCCTTCCTCATTATTATTAAAGCACAATGGCCTGCATGTTGAGATCCAAATAGATCCGCATCACCCAATAGGTCAATCCGATAAAGCAGGGATCAGCGATCTTATTTTAGAGTCAGCCTTGACGACCATTATGGACTGTGAAGATTCCGTAGCTGCCGTTGATGCACAAGATAAAGTCGGTGTTTACACAAATTGGTTAGGCTTAATGACGGGCACATTGAAAGAAGAATTTAAAAAAGAAGATACTGTAATTACACGCGTTTTAAATAAAGATAAGCATTTTGTAATGGCTTCAGGGAAGATACTTAAATTAAAAGGTCGGAGTATGATGTTTGTTCGCAATGTCGGTCATTTAATGACAACCCCTGCTATTTTAGACCAAAATGGTGAACAAGTTTTTGAAGGCATTTTAGATGCGGTCATAACGTCACTGTGTGCATTACATGATTTAAAAGGCAATTCAGAATATCGGAACTCAATCTCTAAAAGTATCAATATAGTTAAGCCAAAAATGCACGGACCAGAAGAGGTTGCTTTTACTTCTAGACTATTCTCGGCGGTTGAAGGTTTATTATACTTACCTAACAACACCATAAAAATGGGGATAATGGATGAAGAACGGCGAACATCGGTTAATTTGAAAGCATGTATTGAGCAGGCTAAGTCTCGAGTTGTATTCATTAACACAGGTTTTTTGGATAGAACAGGCGATGAAATACATACTTCGATGTTGGCGGGGCCTATGCTCCCTAAGTCTCGTATCAAGTCGCAACCGTGGATTTCAGCGTACGAAAAGGGGAATGTTGAAGTCGGGTTAGCCTGTGGGTTTAGCGGCAAAGCACAAATAGGAAAAGGGATGTGGCCAATGCCAGATTTAATGGCATTGATGATGAAGCAAAAGTTAGCTCATCCAGAGTCTGGCGCTAATACGGCTTGGGTCCCCTCCCCTACGGCTGCAACGTTACATGCCATGCATTATCATACTATCGATGTTTTTCAAGTACAGGCAGCAATAGGTCAATATGAAGAGGCTGCTTTGACTGACTTATTGACCCCTCCATTGTTAGGTGAGTTAGTGTTAACGAAAGAGGACATTCAGGCCGAATTAGATAATAATGTACAAGGGATCCTTGGTTATGTGGTACGTTGGATTGATCAGGGTATTGGCTGCTCTAAGGTGCCAGATATAAATCATATTGGTTTAATGGAGGATAGGGCTACTTTGCGCATTTCAAGCCAACATATTGCAAACTGGTTGGTGCATGGAATATGTTCACCGCAACAAGTAAAAAGCACGTTTGCAAAAATGGCTAAGGTTGTTGATGGACAAAATCATCATGATGCGAGTTATATTTGCATGGCTGACAATGAAGTTAAGTTAAATGATAATTTGGCTTATCAGGCCGCTTTATCTCTCGTTTTTGAAGGTAAGAATCAGCCTAATGGCTACACGGAACCTTTATTGCACTCTTATCGTTTGAAACATAAAGCTTTCCAATAAAATACGATTTTAGAAGCCCTTTTGATGAGTGTAAGCCCCCTTTACACTCACAATCATCTCAGTATTCAATAATAGTTATGCCCTCTAAAGGCTCGAACAAGTTACAAAGAAATGAAACGGATAGGTCATTTTGAAATCGCGATATTTTCATTTTGTAAATAACATAACTGAATATCCAGAGAGCTTAAGCATAAACAGTTGACTCGTCTTACCATATGAGCTTTTATGATCACAAATTAATGTCCCTTAAAGGAGTTTGTATGAAGTTATCACTGATAACGATTGGGCTCAGTTTTTTTGTAAGTTCAGCCTTTTGTGAAGCTTCACCACTGGAGCTTGATGATGTGTTTGACCTAGAGTACGCAAATCAGGTTGAGTTTAGTGAAGACGGTAAAGTCGTTTATTTTGTTAGAAATCGCATGGATATAAAGACTGACAAAAAGGTGGGAAATATTTGGTCAATCGATGTTGACGCTAATCAGTTAGAACCTGTGACCTCGGGTATTCATATCGATTATGCTCCACAATTGTCTCCGGATGGAAAGCGGCTTGCCTTTATTTCCACCAGAGATGGTAGCAGTCAAATTTATATGAAATGGTTAAACTCTGGCGCAGTAGCCAAAGTGAGTAACTTAACACAATCTCCAAGTGGGATCACTTGGACACCAGATAGCAAGCATCTTGTCTTTTCTCAGTTTGTACCAGCAAAGGCTCGTTCACCTATTAACCTACCAGGCAAGCCTAAAGGCGCTAACTGGGCTAAACCCCCCGTTTTTATAGATGATGTCTATTATCGTTCGGATGGTGCAGGTTATTCTAAGCCAGGCTTTTCTCACTTATTTAAAATAGATGCAAATGGTGGTAACGCTCAGCAGTTAACGTCAGGTAATTTTAATCATAGGGGTACTGTCAGTTTTGATAAAGACGGTGAGGTACTCTATTTTAGTGCTAATCGGCATAAAAATCATGCTTTAAAACCGAATAATAGCGAGGTGTATGCACTAAATATGCATACTAGAGTAATCTCTTCTGTAACTGAGCGAGTTGGACCCGACAGCTTTCCACAAGTTTCACCTAATGGTCGGCTTTTAGCCTATATAGGTTATGATGATAAGCTAATGAATTATGAAAATTCAGATATTTATGTGCTTAATTTTAAAACTGGTGAGACAAACGTTATCACCGCAGCACTTGACCGAAATGTAAAAGACATTCAATGGGATAACAAAAGCAGAGGGCTTTATTATAGCTATGACTCTGAAGGGAAAACAACGGTAGCGCACCAGCCCCTAAAAGGAAAAGCGAAAGTGCTTACTGATGAAGTTGGGAGTGTCGCATTTGGTCGACCTTATTCTGGCGGCAGTTATGATGTTAGTGCTCGAGGTGATATTGCCTTTACACTTGCAGATCCAAATAAACCAGCTGACGTTGCGTTAGTTAAGCGTGACAAAACAACGCAATTGACAGACTTAAATAGTGATGCGCTTGCAAGTAAAACGCTAGGCAAAGTTGAAGAAATTTGGGTTAAATCTAAATATGATCAGTTGGATATTCAGGGGTGGGTTGTATACCCTCCAGGTTTTGATAAATCAAAGAAGTATCCTTTAGTACTGGAAATACATGGTGGACCAGTTGCAAATTATGGGCCTCATTTTAGCGCTGAAGCTCAGCTGTTTGCAGCGAAAGGTAATGTCGTTTTATATATGAATCCAAGAGGAAGTGATTCATATGGAAAAGAATTCGCGCAAAAAATTCATCATAATTATCCAAGTAATGACTTTGATGATTTAATGACTGGAGTCGACTCGTTGATTGATAAGGGCTTTATTGATGATAAGCGTTTATATGTTACGGGTGGTTCGGGTGGTGGTGTATTAACCGCGTGGATTGTTGGTCATACGAATCGCTTTGCAGCTGCGGTTGTTGCTAAGCCGGTAATTAATTGGTTTAGCTTTGTATTAACGGCTGACTACTATCCATTTTTTGCGGACTATTGGTTTCCCGGTAAACCGTGGGATCATATGGAGCACTACATGAAATACTCACCAATTAGCTATGTAGGTAATGTGACGACTCCGACCATGTTATTAACTGGTGAAGCTGATTATCGCACACCAATATCTGAAACTGAGCAGTATTATCAAGCGCTTAAGTTGCAGGGTGTTGAAACGGCGATGGTGCGTATTCCAGATGCATCACATGGCATAACGGCGCGTCCATCGAATTTAATGAATAAAGTTGCTTATATTCAGTGGTGGTTTGATAAGCATACAGGAAAGTAACCACCTATTTTGCGTAGATGGTTTGCTTGTTCGTTGCGAGTAAGCCATCTGCGCAGGACAAAATATTAAGGTTAAAAATTCAGAATATAACGCGTATATTAATATTTTAATCCACACTTACGCGTCCCTATTAATATTGCCTTTGATCACTTTTTTAAACAGGTAGTATACAATGAAGTGAGCTCGTAATTTTTGTTTTCCAAGGTGATGAGCCTACCACCTGTTCATTTGGAGCATTATGCAATCATTTAGACAATGGGTCAGATATAGAGCTGTGCTATTTTCTTTTATTGCGTTTAGCAATATAAGTATTGCTGAGTCATTACGTATCTATATCGATGATGAAAAAGATCTCTTGGTGTTTACTGGACAAGTTGCACCTTCCAATATTGCCGGCGCGACAAACAATATGCTATTTAACATGATTGATGGGGTGGATATTGAATTTGTGCCATCGAGTTATAAGCGTGCCTTGAGGATTATGAGTCAGCAGCCTGAGCCTATTTGCGTTGTTAATAAAGTAAAAACGCAAGAAAGAGAAGCTGCATTTTTATTTAGCCTGCCAATTAATCTGTATCTAAGCCGACGGCTATATTTACAAATAGATGCAGAGCCATTGGCGCCTTCATTGCTTGATGAGCAAGGAAATGTAATCTCTTTGCCTAAACTATTTCATGCACATAGACATAAATTAATTGTGCTTGCTGGGGCATTTTCTTATGGTCCATTTTTAGATAAGCAATTGGCGCAAGTAAGCAGCGCGAATAAAGTGATTCGAGAAGGCAGTAATCATTACGATACGGTGTATAGAATGTTTCACTTGCGTCGCGTAGATTTTTTATTGGCATACCCTGCAGAGGTGTATCGGCATGCTAAAACGGATAAATCACAGTACCAGTCATATCGAATGGCTAACTCTCCAGGATTCATCTTGGGACACATTATGTGCAATGATACGACAGCGAGCCGTACGTTCATTAAGAAAGTGAATACAATAATGTTACAGATGTACAATCAAGATGAATTCACTAATGCGCACTTACACTTTTTACCGAAACAAGAGCATGATGTGACAAAACAATATATCGAACAACTTAAGCGTTATCAAATTCAGCCTTAAATTATATGATATGCGTAATTGGCAATGCTTAGGGGTATAAAATAATGCAAAATAGAGCGATTCTATGTGTTTTTGTTTGCTTTAGTTTCATTGGTAACTCAGCTTTGGCAGTGTCGGCAGAGCAACAGCTGGAAGAGCTTTTAAGTCAACATAGTGGAAAAGTTGTATACGTGGATTTCTGGGCTTCATGGTGTGTACCGTGTCGTTATGCTTTTCCGTGGATGGGCAGTATACAGAACCGGTTTTCACAAGATGTGCAAATTATTGCTGTTAATATGGATACCGATGTAGAGGATGCGAAAAAGTTTCTATTGGAAACTCCGGCTAATTTTCCTGTTATTTTTAATCCCTCGATGAGCATAGGTAAAGCAAATAAGCTCAAAGGTATGCCTAGTAGTATTATTTTTGATAGAACGGGTAAAAAAATAGTGCAGCTATCGGGGTTTAATGATGAAAAGAAAAAAGATTATGAAGCAATACTAATTCACTTGGTAAAAAGTCGCTAAATGCATCCGAGTTTAGGTAAGAGTATAGTGATAAAAGTTTGCCGTATCAGATGCATTAAGCTATAACAGCACATAGCTCATTTTATTTTTTGGAAAACTATTTGTATCGTTATTTTGTTGTGTTTATTTGCTTTTTTCTTGTTTCATTGCGTTGTTTTTCACAACATCAGTTACCAGCAAAAACCGACCATATTCTACCGACTAACTTAGGAGAAGCAAATTGGCAGCCTTTGTTTCAGGTGGAGTTACCCAGTGGTAAGCCTCGTTTAAAAAAAAATGAATTGCTCAATTTAGACCTTTCTTTTGCCTTTACACCTACGGCTCATCAACGTATTGAATCTCCTGAAATAGTATCTTCTGAGTGGGTCTCTTTTAAGTCTCAATTTAAGCCGTTTATGTCACCCGTAAAGTCATCTTGGAAGTCCGTCAAGCCTGCGCAATATGCGTTGAATGTGCAGTCGGATATTCGACACTTTTCAATACGGCAAGGCTTGCCTACTGGCGCCGTATATAGTGTGCAACAAGATGTTGACGATATGGTTTGGCTTGGTACGAATGGAGAAGGAGCATGTCAGTATACAGGTAACTACTTACGCTGTTTAACGGATCAAGATGGTCTGAATAATAATCGGGTATGGGATATCGCAAAACACGTTAATGGTGAGTTGTGGCTAGCAACAGATCGAGGAGTGAACGTTTTTGATGGCAATGTGGTATCCGCGTTACAGATTGATGGTGCACTTTATACCCCTAAAGTGAATGATATTTTGTTTGATGATGATACCACTTATTTGGCATCAGATGAGGGGCTATACCTAGCTAAACATGGCTCTCTTTCTCGTTTGAAAATCGGTAACTCTTTAAAAATAAATCAATTATTAAAAGGACCTGAGCAGAGTATTTGGCTCGCGACTGATATTGGGTTGTTTCAGTATCGAGAAAGTAAGCTGTATAAAGTCGAGTTGCCTGAGCCATCATGCCAAGGGCCGATCTTAGCAATGGCGAGCGCTCAAAATACCGTGTGGTTGGGAGTAAAAGGAACCGGTGTTTGCCAAGTTGATTGGAGTTCCAAGCAAATTGTTTTTTTATCGGGTTTGCTAATGCCGAATATTCAAACACTAGCATACGATCAAAATGCTGCAGCACTATGGATTGGTGATGACAGCAAAGGTGTTATTCGGATTACGGGTAACTCAGCGCATACTCTTAATAGCGCTAATGGATTAAACGATCACCATATTCGAGATATTATGTTGGGTAGTCAAGGGAATGTGTGGATTGCAACGTATGGCGGTGGAGTGAACCGCCTTAAAGAACATAGTTTTCAATTGCTAACAAAACGCAATGGGTTATTAAATGAAAGAGTCAGCGCCCTCGAGAATATCAATGAGCGATTATGGATTGGGCAATATGGAACTGGACTTCAAGTTTTAGATAATAATCAATGGTTTAATTCTATTTATGATTTTTCAGATCAGTATGTGCATGCGATTAGCATAAGTGAAAATGAAAGTGTTTGGGTCGGTACTCGTGCAGGACTTATTGTTATTGGAAGTAACGGTTATCAGCGGGTGGACCGTCAAATGGGGTTGGACGCTGACATTGTGCACCGAATTATAGCGAGCCAAGACGGTTGTATGTATTTAGCGGCTCAAAGTGGGGTTATTCGTGCTTGTGAAGGTGCCTTTGATAAATTGGTTCTACCAGATATGGCATATGTGGTTAGTGTCTTTGAAGATACCAGCAAGCGGCTGTGGTTTGTCACAAATGGGCAAGGGATTTATTATTTAGAGCGCGGTACTTTGTTTCACATAACAGAAGCACAGGGGCTTCCTAGCAATTGGGCTTATAGTATCACTCAGGTGTTAGATGATTTTGTCGCACTGGGTACCCGCAGAGGGGTTCTTTTACTTAAAAAAGACATCAATGGTTGGCGTAGCAGACACGTGAGTGTGAGTGATGGGTTGAGTAATAACATTATTTTATCGTTGTTAGTGCAAGGTGATGTGCTCTGGGCTGGCACTGAGCGGGGCATAAACAGGTTTAAGCCACAAGCAATGTTTGGATCAAATAGTTCATCAAAACCCCAGCAGTATACGTATGATAATGGTTACATTGCTGTTGATAGTACTCTTAATACAGCGCTGTTTTTTAAAGGCAGTTACTATTGGGGATCTGGGAAAGGAGTGTCTTATTTTAAGCCTGAGAGTGTAAAAATAAATGTGAATTCTCAAGTTAATTTGTTGCGCGTTAGTGCGAGTCAAAGTGGCAGTCCTCGGCCTAAATTTAAGGATATAGAACATTTAACACACCCTCTAATTGATTTACCTGCGACGACATTTCAAATCCGTTTTCAATATAGCCATAGCGAATGGGGTAACCCTGAGAGGATTATGTATCAAACTCGTCTAATCGGTAGTAATGAATATTGGAGTGACCCTTCTTACGATGACGAGATGACCTTTACACAATTGTCACCGGGTAATTATGAGTTTCAAGTTAGAATATCAACGCAAGATAAGACAGCTGATTATGAGTACTTTTCTTTTGTAATTCAGCCACCCTGGTGGCAAACTTGGTGGGCTTTTTCTCTGGGCCTATTATTCGTCATTGGCGCTATTTATAGTTTATTAAAATTGCGATTTGAGTTTATTCAAAAGCAACAAAGAATAAGCGATAGAGCTGAGTTTTCTGAAGCGCTTTTAGCGCGGAAAAAACAACTGTTGGCGGAGGTATCTCATGAAATCCGCACACCATTAAGTGTACTGAAAATGCAAATAGAAGCACTCGAGTACAACCTTGTTGAAAATACGGAACAGACCTATGAGTTGCTACATCGTCGTATAGGCGATATTAGTACGCTTATTGCAGACATAGATCAATTAGCGATGACGGAGCTGTCTGAACTGAGCTTAAATGTCAAAGTGATAGATGCCGTGCCTTGGCTGGCGTCTTGGGCGGATGATGCACGTACACGGTCATCTCAGCTACGAGAGTGTGAGTTCAGTCATGTCGTAAAATTACCCAAAAACTTGTTTATAAACGCAGATCAAGACAGGTTAACTCAAGTGCTTAATAATCTACTCTCTAATAGCCTACGATACACCACGCCGCCTATTCGTATAACATTTGAAGCTACTTATACCGAAACGCAGTTAATATTATCTTTGAGCGACAGTGCACCTGGCGTATCAGAACACGAGCTATCATGCATATTTACGCGCTTATACCAAAATGAAAGTAATAAGACGTTATTCAAAGGTGGAACTGGGTTAGGGTTGACTATCTGCAAAGACTTGATTGAACGCCATAGTGGCGAAATAGAAGCGCAACATAGCGAGCAGGGAGGGCTTACTGTTCGTGTTACCCTACCTAGGTAGGGGAACACGAATACCGACAAGTTATACAGGCTCTAATCATACATCACTATAGTGGGCCATTATTAGCAGAGGGAGTTTGCCATAAACTGTGCCAAATATAGTTACCATGAATATAATAAATATCGTCGTTGTGAAGTACTGTCCGGTCTTCATTACCATATATTAATGGAATTTGTTGCGGGCCAGTTACTTCATATTTTATATGGCTACTGCCTATGTAAGCTAACTTTTTAGTTTGGCTATTTATTTCAAACAATGTTAATTGGTTTTGCTTTATCCAGTCATAGTTTTGAGGTGTATTACCTGTTTCAATCCATCGCTCAAGTGGCATCGTAAACCGGTATTGATATGCAGCTGTTTTAACGAAACTAAGCGAATGGTAATCTTGTTCTGCAGGAGTATAGGCTTCGGGGAATACCTTACTATCGAGTAAGATGGGAGAAGAGGTATCACTGATGTCAAATAAGCTTACTTTCGCGCCTTGCGTTATATTCGGTAGCTCAGGTATTGTGATATCGGCTACTTCTTGACCGATGCCAAGTAGTAGACTGTCTCCGATAGGATGAAGGTATGCAGAGTACCCTGGAATTTCTAGCGCGCCCTTAATCATAGGGGCTTCCGCATTCTTCAAATCAATAACATATAAAGGATCTGTTTGTTGAAATGTGACTATATAGGCCTGTTCATCAACAAAGCGAACTGCATAAATATCTTCGTCGACAATACCTGTTGCACTATTTACTTTTCCAATAGGCGTTGGGTGGGATTGATTTGGTAGTTCGGAGATCAACACAAGTTCTGAGCCTTGTTGACGCAGTATTCGAAGTTTATGCTCAAACCCATCAAGCTGATTACCTTCGCTCGTCATTACGCGCAGCTGGTTGTTATACTCACTGAATCGTAAGTTACGCATATTTTGTCCGAAATGGCCTGATAGCTTACCTGTGGCTGAATACTCAAATGCTTGTTCATTAATCGTAAATTTGTGAATTACAGACTTTGGGCCCTCTGCATTGAAGTGCGTACTATGTGTATAGATTGCTGTCTCTGAAGCATAAATCCCTTCAACTTCAGTATTTACGCAAAGTGAAACTTGCTGGGACGGGTCAGCTAACGATATACGCGTAATGGTCATTATTGAATCGTAACCATCGGTGTCGGAAGCGGTATCGGATAAATAGCATTCGTCAGCATTAAACAGCGGCTGGCTGTCACCCGATTGGCTATGGGTTATAGTCGGTATAAAGTGTGTAATAGGTGTGTCGTTGAGCGTTTGGTAGTTTTTTAACTGTGTTTCAGGCTGTGAGTTCGTCAGATCAAAACCGCTAAAGGAAGGTCTGAAATTGCTTACTAAATAGAGTTGGTTGTTAATGACTCGACTTTCAATGAGTTGCCCATCAATACTATATGTGTGTGATATGTCGGCTTGTTCTGGTGTGGTGACATCCGCAAAATTTAATTCAAATTGTGTATGGTTTAAGTTTGGTGCTGTTGAATTAGCGCTGAGGGGTTCAATTGTTGCGGTGCTAAAGATTGAAAACCAGCCGCTATTCGCACTGATGGATACGAGCGTATCTTGCTCTAAAAATAATTGTTGCTGTGCATACTCATTGGAAGAGGTTGGTAGATCTTTTACCGCTTGAATTAGGCCATTATTATTGCGTTTCATGATACGAATATAATGAGGTAATTCACTTTCATTTGGTTGCGTTAAATTATGATATTGATTTGCTGCAATGTACAAATAATTACCATCATATTTTACTCGGTCCGCTTCATTGACGTTCTGCTCTTGTTGGTTTGTACCTGAAAATGCGCTTGATGTTGTGCTGGGATCCGATGTCTCCCTGCTATCATTTACTGGAGGCGTAATATCATGTTGATGGTAACGCATGAAAACCCCATTTTTTATATGGGTTGTAAATTGTGCTGTATTGGCTTTTTTTAACGGGGTTGTAGAAACCGAGAATCCTGTAAAGTTAGGAAGCTTTTGGATTTTTTGGGGATCACTGGATATTGTATCAGTGTCATTACCGCAACCACTTAAAACGGTGAGCGCAGTAATTCCCAGTAAACGTGTATAATACATAGTACTTTTCCTTGAATGAAGAACTCAGCATTTACTTTACGAAATACGTTAGAAATAACTGTTACCTTTCACAAATGATTTGTTATTTAATGTAACCCTTTCTGGTAAATCACGAATACAATGTTAAATTAGCAGCGGTAATATAAGGAATTGCAAATTGAAATATTTTATTGCTGCAATAGCATGGCTGTTGTCCACATCTACTTTTGCGTCGAGTTCACTATGTAATAGTAGTGACAGTGACTGTGTAAACACCAGTCAGTGGCAGTTTTCAGTGGCTATTGGCATTGGTGAACTGACTAACCCATTAGCGGGTGGAGATAATATTCCTTTATTCGTTATCCCTTATGTTAGCTATTATCGAGACCGGTTTTTCTTAGAAAATACGACCCTTGGTTTTACATTACTGGATAAACCAAAATTCGATTTGAGCTTCATTGTAGAGCCTAATGCAGAGCAAGCATTTTTTGAACAGTTTCATTTACGCAATATTATTGCGCCAGGCTCTTACGTTGCCACCGATGGTAATATTGTTGATTCCTCCGATGGCGCTTTAGAAATACCAGATGACGTAACCCCTCCCATTGAGCAACGAGAAGTTACGGTTGATGATATAGCTAATAGAAAGTGGGCGATTGATTCCGGGCTTTTAGGGCATTGGTATATTAATGACAGCAGTAAATTATCTATGCAGTGGCTACATGATGTATCTGGGGTGTACCGAGGACATCATGCAAAAGTAACTTATCATTATGAATTCAGAACAATAAGTAAATTGCCAGTAAAAGTACGACTCATCGCAGGCGTACACTGGAAAGAGAATGCATTAGTTGACTACTATTATGGTTTAAGAAGTAGTGATGAAATAGATGAACAGTTATATTATCAAGGTCGTAGTGTACTAAACCCCTTCTTGGGCGCGACATTGCAATATAAACTCACAGATGATTGGCAACTAAAGGCCAGCGTTAAACGACAGTTTTTAGGTGCTGGTATAACGGACAGTCCGCTCATTAGAAAAGATGATGTAAATTACTTTTTTATTGGGGGGGTCTATGCATTCTAGTTCTGCTTGTTTATTTAGCCTAAGTCTATTTATATCTTTTCAAGGTGTTACGCAGAGTGAGTTTGTTAATCAAGTCCCCTTTGATATTAAACCCGTTACGTGCATAGTTCACCAATTAGGTGAGCCTTGTCAAATGACGATAAGCCTTCAATGGCAAAACCCGCAAGTAATAGATGCTTGTTTGTACCAAGAAGCCAATAAATTACGATGTTGGAAAAAGCAAAGCGCAGTGCAAGAAAAGCTGAAGATTACATTAGCTCAAAGTATGAATTTTAGTCTATTCGATTTACACGGCAGGTTGTTGGCAACGCAAACTGTTAATGTACATGCTACCGTAAGTAAGCGGTACCGTAGAAAATTAAAAACTGATTGGAGTTTCTTTTAATGGCCCATATTATGCTCGTCGAAGATGACGAACGTCTTGCAACTTTGACTGCTCAATTTTTACAAAGTAACGAGTTTGAGGTAACGATTGTCAATGATGGTGCTGAAGCTGTTGAAGCCATTATTACCAAACAGCCTGATATTGTTATATTAGATATCATGTTACCTAATCAAGATGGATTTAGTATTTGTCGAGCTGTTCGCCCCCATTACAATGGCCCTGTGCTATTCCTAACCGCTAAAGACAGTGATTTTGACCAAGTAAAAGGGTTAGAAATTGGTGCCGATGACTATGTTATTAAGCCTGTTGAACCGTATGTGTTATTGGCAAGGCTCAATGCTTTGCTACGCCGAAGCTTTAGTAAAAAAGAAGCACTTGATAGCTTAGTGCTTGGTCAATTACGAATTGATAAAGCTGATCGAGCCGTGTATTTGGCTGACCAAGAAGTTGAGTTGACCAGCTATGAATTTGATTTGTTATGGGCTTTGGCAAGTAATGCAGGGGAAACACAAAGCCGGGAATATATATACAAACATGTTGTTGGTCGCGAGTATGATGGTTTGGATCGGAGCGTGGACGTGAGAATCTCTCGTCTTAGGAAAAAGCTAGGGGATAGCCCTGAGCAACCATTTAGACTGATAACTGTATGGGGAAAAGGCTATTTATGTTCTAAATCAGCCTGGGAGTAGATTAGAGATATGATCAGGTTATTGATCAGTTTATATTTTGTTGTGTTTATTAGTATTGTATTGATCAATCAAAGCAGTGAAGTAATTTGGCAAAGCTGGGGCCATCAGGCCCCCGATGAATTGCGCCATGCTAAAGAGGTTGCAAAGACTCTCCAAACAAGTATTTCCAATATTAAGCAGCTACCTAATCCCGTTAAGACGTTCCATGTAGGAGATATTGCTTGGTTACCAGAGCAGAGCGCTACCCTAGAAGCGGGAGGGATTGTTACCACGTTTACTGAAGATGGGCATGCACTGTTGACGTTCTCTGTTGATGATAGTGAACAATTAGCTCAGTTGGGACCTTTTCTGCCTGCACAGAGTCAATTAGCCAAGAAGTATTTGTTTAAGCTGTTCTCTTTTGCAGTATTAGCATTGTTATTGATTTTATGGCTAAGGCCATTGTGGTTAGACTTAATGCAGCTGAAACGTGTGACTGGGCAACTTGCGCAAGGGCATTTGGATATTTCTATTAGCCCATCAAAATTTTCTGCAATTTCTAGTTTAACGAGTCAATTCCATGCTATGGCGAATAAAGTTGCGAATTTAATGAGTGATCAGAAGCAGCTAGTTAACGCGGTATCTCATGAATTACGTACACCTTTAGCAAGGTTGAAATTTGCTTTGGCAATGCTAGCATCAAAAGACCCTAAAGAAGTACAAGCTATGTCTCAAGATGTGCAAGAAATGGAGTTATTGATTGATGAAATGTTAGGTTATGCCAGACTTGAAATTGCAGCAGAAACTTTAGTGTACCAGCAGTTTAACCTAACAATCTTAATCGAATCTCAAATAGATAAACTACAGCGTACTTATTGCAAAGATTTACACGTTTCATTGATGCCTAATGTGATGATTGTCGCGAATCAACATTATCTAGCCCGTGTTGTACAAAACTTACTCTTAAATGCATGCAAGTATGGAGATCGTGAGATCCACGTGTCGTTGTTGGAAAACAATCAACAGATAGAACTGATCATTGAAGATGATGGTCAGGGGATCAAGCCTGAAGATCGGGATAAAGTGTTTTCACCTTTTGTCCGTGTTGACAGTAGTCGAAATAAGGCCTCTGGAGGCGTTGGTCTGGGGCTTGCGATAGTTCAGAAAATACTAAATTGGCATCATGGGCAGTGTGAAATTCGCAGCTCTCAATTGGGGGGAGCTTTATTTGCAATTGGTTTACCCAAAGATGCTACCCGCCTTAAAGCAAAAGATCTGGCGTAAAACTTACCTCAGCATTTTCACCATTGTATTTAACCTCAGGTTTGGATAAGGGTTTTGGAATAGCGAGCTATTACAAATGAAAGCAACGCCGAGAGTGAGAAAAATAGCTTTATTGGGCAAATTCGCTCATCCAGAGCTGAGGTTAATTAGGCTAATACTTCAGTTTTTTACGTAAGCTTTTTGTTTGTCCGTGTTTTACTTTACTGTCAACGCGTTTTCTTTGAGAGTTTCGTGTTGGCTTTGTTGCTCGTCTGGTTTTTTCTATTTTTATAGCATCTAATATGAGAGTTTTTAAGCGCGTTAAGGCCTCTTCTTTATTCATTTCCTGCGTTCTATGGCTCTGTGCCTTAATGACAATGACACCCTCTTTAGTGATACGGCTATCTTTAAGTGACAGTAATCGAGATTTATAAAATTCAGGAAGTGAGGAGCGTTTAATATCAAATTTTAGGTGAATGGCGCTCGATACTTTATTTACATTTTGGCCACCTGCACCTTGTGCACGAATTGCTGTCATGTCAATTTCCCATGCAGCGAGTTCAACAGCATTTGATATTTTTAACACAATAATCTTCTCAAAATAAATACACAGACGCAGTTTATCATAATTGCCTAATGGAGCGCACTGCCGCCCTACTAGCGCCTAACGTGATAGATAAATTAAGCGCCTCGTGTTGTTATTGCGGGAGAAATTTTAGCTGCTTGACTCACAGGATAAGCAACAGCTATTTGCCCTAATAACACAATAGCAATAGCGCCAAAGAGCAAAAAGTTTATCGGTACTGGTGTGAGTGAAAGTAGTTCTACAAATTGGTTATTTAGTATTATGGCTGCCAAAAAGCCAACGCAAACCCCTATTATTGATATGATGGCATTTTCCAACATAAAGTAGCTGATGACTTGATGCTTACTGGCTCCGAGTGCTCTACGAGTCCCTATTTGTTTGGTTCTACGACTGATACTGAACTTTGCTTGCCCTAAGATACCAAAGACAGTAATAATTGTAAGGCTGATACACACCGCTGTGAGTAATTTATTTGTAGCTAAATCCTCTCGGTAACTGCGCATTTTTACGTCAGTTAATAATTCAATACTTTCTATTTGTTTTTGAGGGTGTGTTAATAACCTCTCCGGTATCACAGCTATCACGTTTTCTATTTGAGCGGGGTCAACACGAAGAACATAACGTTGAGTATCGTTGGCTTCTTGAACCGCAGAAATAACCGTATATTCTATTGCACTCCAAAAGTTCCAAGCATTCTGGAGTGTGTCCACAATACCAACAACTTCATGGGGTTCATTATGGTAATACAAGTTTTTGCCGAGTACCTCTAGCCAATCATCTGGGTATAGCTTTTTAGCCAATGCTTGAGTTATGAGTAGCTTTGATGATTTGAATACGCCATCATTTTCAACTTTTTGAATATCAGAGGGCAAAAAGTTTTCACCTGCCACTAAAGTCAAGCCAAAGGTATCAATCAGCTGATCATTGGAGCCAAAATAGCCACCATATGCGACATCCTCGCCATTTGGTTCTAATTTAAAGTCTGTATACATACCCCAACCTTCCAGTGGTAGTCCGGTAATTGGAGCCGCATTAATAACACCGTGAATACCTTTTAATATAGTTAAATCATGTTCTAACTGGGCTGTTAAATCGCCTTGCTGAGTAGGCAGGTTAGTAATGATGGTGAGTGTGCTCTCCATATTTGCCCCGATAGGACGTGCAATGAGTTCGCTGCGTTGCGCAATCATGTAAATGGCATTGACGAGCACCATAAATGTGACCGCAATTTGAAATGCCAGTAATGCAGGGGCCATTTTTTGCTTTTTAAAGGTTTTGAGTATGGGTATTAGGTCGCGCATATACTTTCGTCCTATAAACTTTTAAGTTGGCTGGATGGCTGCATTTGACTAGCTCTAATGATTGGGTATAAGCCGAAAGTTAAACTAGAAATAACGGCCAATACGACAGTACCAATAATAAGGGGGGCATTCATTTTCATCAGATCGGAATGAAGGTAAGAATAGGTGTTTGCTGCGCTAATGAGCCCAATCTTAGCAAATAACAACCCTAATAACCCTCCAACAGTACCGACAACTGATAGCTCGATAGAAAATTGCTTAATAATGTCTTGCTGGCTTGCTCCAATGGCTCGGCGTAAACCAACCTCCCCAGCTTTGGCGTGGAATTTAGCTATCATCAAGCTCATGCAGTTGAGCAAACACACTACAAGAAACAATGCGGCTAGCCATACGGCCATTTTACTATCATCACTTACCACTTCTTCGTCGATTAAGTATTGTTTTAATGGCACTAGCTTATTGTAAATACGATTTTGAAAACGACCCAAAGATTGTTGAACTAAAGCATGGTTATCTATAAATGATTGGTATTGTTGATGTATTTTTTTGCTGGGAAGTTCGACCCAAAAAATCACCCACATACATTCAGATGTTAATAAAGAGGAGAATGATTCATCATCTGGTTTTTTCCAGCAGTAATTACTTACTAACTTTTGAGAGAAAAGTTCATTTTTTATCTGTGTATTGAAAGGAATAAATAAGTCGTGAGGTTTTGTAAATGCCGTATGAGGAAGTGCATAGTATTTTGGAAGTGGATCCCATGAGTCCAAAACTCCCACAACTCGGTATGTGTCGGCGCCCAATTTGAATGTTTTACCAACCGAATTTTCCCCATTAAAAAGCCAGCTATTTGTCTCTTTTGATAAAACTGCAATTTGTGCCGCATCTTTGCCATCTTGTTTACTCCAACCTGAACCATATAAAAAGGGCGTCTCAAACATACTGAAAAAATCACTGGTTGTCGTGCGAACTTTTAAGCTTTTTGGTGTCAGGTGTTTATTCGCTTCATGGCTAACTCTCTGCTGGATAGCGGCAATCGCAACTTGATATTTCGGTATATCTGAGTCAAGCAATGCTTGCGCATCTTGGTATGAAATCATGGTAGGTAAGGTTTTTCCATCACCGTAAATTTCATCCATACTATCAAGTTGAACTTGAAATAAGTGTGCGCTCTTATTCGGGATTGGGTCTTTTGACATCATATAACTGACGGTATACGTTGTCATGGTTGCACCAATACCAATGGCAATCATCATCACCATGAGTAAACTTAACATGGGGGTTTTTCTTAGGCTGATTAATGCAAGTTTAAAGTAGTATGGGTACATGATTTACCTATGCAATAGCTTGTTGAGATTGCGAGTATTCAGATAGTTGACCGTCTTTAATTTGTATTACGCGGTTTGCTTGTATCGCTTGAGTATTATCGTGCGTGACCATGATGACACTGGTACCTGATGTATTAATATCCTTTAGCAGTGACATTATTCCTTGCGCCATTTTTGAGTCTAAATTTCCAGTGGGTTCGTCAGCGAAAATAACCGCAGGTGTTCCAGCAATCGCTCTTGCGATAGCTACACGCTGCTGTTGCCCTCCAGATAACTGGGTTGGGTAATGATCTTTTCGAGTTGCAAGGCCTATTTGCTCAAGCGCTTGCATAATTCGTTGATGCCTTTGCTCCCGGTTAAACCGACGATACCGCAATGGCATGTCGACATTATCATAGAGCGTGAGTTCAGGAATAAGGTTAAAACTTTGAAATACGAACCCTATTTTTTCATTTCTATAGGCTGATTTCTGTTTATCTGAAAGTTCAGCAACATCTTTTCCATCGAGTGTATATAGCCCGCTTGAGTGCGCTTCTAGGAGACCCGCAATATTCAAAAAAGTTGTTTTCCCTGAACCAGATGGTCCGATAATACTGACAAATTCACCTTGCTGAATTGTTAGATCAAATGGGTGGAGTGCTTGCGTTTTAATGTCATCCGTGTAAAACGTTTTAGCTAAGCTCTTCATTACTAACATTATTAATAGTTCCTTGTTACTGTAAAATGCGAACACTAGGAGCATCTTTAAATATTTCTGAATCAGATATCACAACGGTGTCTCCCACTTTAAGCCCCGTTATCACTTCAACTTTTGCGAGGCTCCTGGAGCCAATTTTTATAGGTGTTTTAACGGCCGAGTTATTGGTTATTACATACGCAAATTGTCCATTGTAAGTATTCAAGAACTGGCCGCGAGGTAAATAATGTATGTTGTTCTTTTTCTCTAAAATAACGCGAGTGGTTAGCCGTTGGTTTTGTCGTAATCCAGTCAATGACTCATCATTAAAGCGAATTTTTCCTTGAACTCGGCCTTTTAAAATCTCAGGAGAAATCGCAACAAGTTCACCTTTATAGCTTTGTTGATTTAGTGTGATCTCAGCTTCCATACCCAGAGCTAAATCATCGGCGTAACTTTCAGGAATTTGCACTTCTAACTGATAACGCGATAAGTCAACAATACTTAAGAGTGATTGATTTTTCGCAACTGCATTTTTTTGCTGTGCGTTGAGGTTCCCTACCAAACCGCTTACTGGAGATTTTATTTTAAGGCTATCAACCTGCCTTTTTAATTCAGTAACTTTGACTTGCTGTGACTTTAATTCCAGTTCACGTGTTTTGATTTCAAACTTTTGGCTTTCTTTTATGAGTTCAATTTCCTTAATAACGTGTTTGTACTCTCTATTGGCATTTTGTAAGTCGTCTTTTGCTTTTTGATAATCAATATCACTGATGACTTGATTTTTCATTGCGTCTTCAGAGCGACGCATCTCTCTTTTAGCTGCATTAAGAGAGACATTTGCATGCCCGATTTGATTTTCTTGCTCTAAATTAGATCTTTTTACTTGAATTTTTTCACGTTCAAGTTGGTTCTTTAACCTTGTTAGATTAGCAACTTCTTGGTTATATTCGCTTTTTAACTGCGGACTTTCAATGATTGCAATAGTCTGCGTGGCAACTACACTATCTCCGGGTTCAACGAGGTACGTCACGGTTCCTTGTGCTGAACTATATAGTACAGGTCTTCTGGCTGCTATAACTTTACCTTGCACAGATAAGTCTTTAATAAATAGGCCTTTTTCTACTGTTGCTAGATGCAACTTTTCTTTCTTGATAGCGCTTTGCCCTGTACTCCAATTACGTAAAGAGGGTAAAATAAATATATAGCTCAATATCAAAACCAGTACCACATAACTCAATATGACTGTTATTTTCTTGATGGAGTGAGGTGTAGCAATTTTTGTATCTTGCGCACTTGTATCAGCTATATAGCTCATTGTGGGTTAAGGCTTCCTTTCAATGGTCGTAATTCGATAGTTTAGATACATAAAAGTTACTTTTGAACTTCTAATCAAAGGCATTTCCGAAATAAACTACACTTTATTTTATCAAAAGTCACTTAAGTTAATTAAATGTTTATTTAATTTTTGTGGGGGGGGCTGTTATTCTTCGGTTTTGGTTAGTTTGAATTGTTTTTTGTTTTTTTTAAACTGTTGTTTTTATTTGTTTTATTTTTAATCTGACCATGTTTTTATCTAATAAATTACTTTTGATAAATGTTTTTTTTTAAAATTAAGTGTTGCAATGTTGTAATTCCTGGTGTGCTTTTTGGGTTCTAAAACGTTACGACTATATCTGGAGGTTGCTTTCTATTACTGGGAATCATCTGCAATGTTTTCATGGTGTGGGCGAATATTTGCACTGACGATACCTATTTATTGTATTAGCTGCTAATTTATAGTCTTGATATTAAAGCTTTTAGTGATAATTCTGTGCGCTTCTGCATTTATAATACGCTATTTTTCTGTGTTATTTAGGTAAGCAAGAGCAAGGATTACTGATAATACATTGCCTTTTGCTAGTTGGTATTTTTATTAGTGCAATAATGTGGTTTTTTTACTCTATTATTAATGGGATTTAGTAAATTATTTTTACGTTAATGGTTAACTTTAATTCAAGTGTTTGCTTTTTTCGTATGTTTGTAACAAGCTAGATTATTACTACGAACAATAAGAAAGTGCTAGATTTTGTAGTGCCGCCTTTCTTTACATAACAATCGCTAGCTTGGTCGTAGGGTATGCTTAAAGTAACTAGTCGAACACTGATTGTTAGATACTCATTTTGGTTAGGTCTTGTATGGCATTCTTATTTTTTACGAAACGACAATATAGAGTACCTAAAACTGAAGCATCACAGAAAAATACGCAACTTGGCGTTTAGTCATAGGGCTTGATTGCGATTTAACTTATGGATCTTTGTTTTCGTGTGTTTTTACAATATCTAAATATCGACTTTCAATAAATTTCTTCTCTTTGGTTAAGTGCTTTAGTGCTGACTTTGTTTGTGCCAATTCGCCCTGTAATTGAGCTAATGCAGGGCCATCTTCGGTATTGTGAGCTTGCAATGAAAGCTGCTCTAATGCTTGGCTCTGCTCCGATATTTGACGTTTATAGTTATTTAGCGTATCAATCATATCAGCCTTTTCTCGCTCAAATGAGAGCATCATATTCTGTACATGTTGAGGTGAAGAGTTTGTTTGCTCATTTTCAAGTTGTAATGCTTGGTATTTCTCTTCTAACTGTTCTTTTTCTTTTTGTAACGACTCCACCGTATCGTATTGATCGTAGAGTTTCTTCCGCGTTACTTTCAACTTATTCACACTTTTATCAAGATCGCCTTTGAGCTTGCGTATTAATGCATGCGACCTTGATAACTTCTTATTAAGATCTTTAATGGATTGATCTTCTTCAGGTGTTATATGGTCTTTTGTAGAGGCTCTAATATCGGTGAGCTGTTGTTCTAATGCAATTTGTACTTTTGCTAACTCTGCAATAGTATTGCTGTGGTCATTTATATAGCCTAGTGCGTTATCAACAGACTCTCTGCACATGATGAGCATTTGGTCATCTTGTTGCTGCTGTGGTTTGCTAGATACCACGCTTGTAGCAAACTTTCTGAACTCTCTCAGTATTAATAGTAAGATATAAAACCATGCAGCAAGGATCAATAATCCAAAATTAATGGCTAAATATTGGTAAACAGTAATCGGTAATTGTAAACTCGGCATAATGATGGTTTATTGTTAATTTTGTTGATCATATCTTTTCAGTTTAGTGATGGATGAAAAATATGCCTATAATAAAAAACAAGTTTTTATAAAAGTGGCGCAGAGTGAAAATCTTAATTGTTGATGATAGCCATGCAACTCTGGAAATCGTAAAGCGCGGTTTGGAGAGGTTCGGTTATCGTAAGTTGTTAATTCAAAAAGCAAATAGTGCGAAATCGGCATTGCAATATATAGGTAGTTGGAAGCCTGATATTGTTTTAACGGATTGGCATATGCCTGACATGTCTGGTCTAATTTTATTGCAAGCAATAAAACAACGGCAACTAAATATTACCGTTGCGATGATAACGACAGTCGATGAGCAGTCTCAAATAGATCAAGCACTTGAAGCCGGTGCAAGCTTCGTATTATCAAAACCATTCAGCGATGATGAATTACATGAAAAGCTGCTGCCTTTAGTACAAGGTGCGGAAGAAAATGAAATTATACTGGATGATATTGAGGTTAATGGTGAATTAGCTCTACCGAAATTGAGCCAGCTAGAACGTTTGATTCATAAACACATTGATGAATCTTTATGTATTAAACCGATTCAGTCACAAGTGTTTGATGAAACAAAAGTGCCTTGCGTTATGGCCGTTTATGAAGATCGAGAAAGCCAAAAAGTGAGAGCGATTGGGTTGTTAGATATTTATGCGACGTGCGTTATGGCAAGTGGTATTCGCATGATATCTGAGGCAGAAGCACAACAAGCAATCCACCAAAATTTGGTGTCTTCTGAGATATTGGAGGCGGGCAAAGAAGCCCTCAGCGCGACTGCTTTTGCATTTCTAGATAAGAAAACAAGAATGAGCTTAAGAATTAAAACGGTGAAGTTTATAGCATCTCCGTTTCGAAAGCTTGAGCTTTTATATCAAACCCAAGCAGATAGTAGAATCGATTTTAGCTGTCAGCGGGATGGAATGGCGCTCGGCAAGATTTTGCTAGTTGGCTTTTAGCATATTAATCGAACGCAGTTTTAAAACATTTTGTTATGCTATGGCACTGATCAATACGCCCGGATCGGTGATCCCAGCATCCTTCATTGCTTCTTTTACATTATCAACTAAAGTCAGTAAGTTCATTTGTAGCTGCGCGATATAATTGGCTTGTTGGAGTATCATATCTTTTTTAGTGTCTTCGTTTAGATCCGCTTGATTTTTCAATTTTACTAAGCGCTCTTCTTCTTCTTTTATTTGTTCTTTAATACGCTCTATTTGTTCAAGCATTTTTTGAATATGTTGCGGTAAGCCGTCTTTTTTGGATTTGACTTGTTCAGAATCGTCAGTATTACTCAACTGCTCTCGGTCTTTTTGAGAAAGGCGGTAAGTTGTCGATTTTTCACCTAATTCATTCTTGTTCTCAGTTTGAGATAATGCGCTTTGATGAACCTGCGAATTAGAGTGTGATTGTAGGTACTGAGATGCCGGTTGCTGAATTTTCATCCTGTAAATCCATAAAATAATATAAGCTACTGAGTAATGTTATCGGCGCAGGGTCAATTTTCTTTAGAAGAAATAGGCGGCATCCGTGCCGCTGCAAGTGCTTGGGAATTACTGTATTACTGTTTCATGAAAATATTACTTAAATTCTAAATATATCAATTTTTTATTTATCATTGAGCAAAGCTTATAATGAGATTTTGGTTAAGACAATTTGTACTTTTGAGCAAGGACTAACTGGCTATTATGGAGCGCTCGCATTAACGCTTGCAGTAAATCTTTGCCCTTTGCTTTTACTGAGATGTCGGGCAACCCTGGCATCACTAGGCTGATATGACATAGCTTTAAAGCGCCATGGCGAGCATGTCGTATATCACTGACTTGTATATCTATTTTTCGAATATTTGCCTTATATCGAATGAGTTGGCCTGAAACGAGCTTTGACAACTTGATCCTCATAGCGGCATTCATTACCTTATCTTTCACTGTCAATTTTAGCTTCATGGCTATATCCAAGTATAAATTTAGTGTAATTAGTCGCGCCTTTATTGCAGGCATGTAGTTAATCTACTAAGGTATATAAAAAGATTAAAGCTGATTATTTCTTACTTATTCATCGGTAAAAGCGAATGATAACAAACATAAATTACAACCACCTCTATTATTTTTGGCAGGTAAGCAAGCATGGCAGTATTGCGAGTGCAAGCAAGGTCTTACATTTGACGCCGCAAACCGTCAGCGCACAGATTACCAGTTTAGAGCAGCGCTTAGGGAAACCATTATTCATACGCGAAGGGAGAGGGCTGAGATTGACCGAATTTGGTCAAATTACTCAACAATACGCTGATGATATGTTTGCGATTGCTGAAGAGTGGCTGGAAACAACACAAGGAGACTTGGATCATATATCGCGAACGCTAAGAGTTGGGATTTCTGATGCATTACCTAAATCTTTGGTATCAAAGTGGTTATCACCGTTTATAGATAATGAACGGATCACGAATTTACATTGTATTGATGGTCAGCAAGCTGAGCTGCTTGCCCAGATGTCGATCCACAAGCTAGATTTAGTCTTAGCTGATAAGCCATTAGACAGCACATTGCCATTTAAAGCATTTTGTCATGAGCTCGGTAAAAGCCAATTAGGTTTTTTCGGTAATAGAGCATCACTTGATGCACTAAAAGAAAGCTACCCTAACTCTCTTGCCGATGTTCCAGTCATTCTCCCTGCTAAGTCAAGTCCGATGACGAGTGCAATTAAATACTGGTTAGAGCAACAGAGTATCGAAATATCTATAGCAGGTCATGTCGATGATAGTGCATTGATGAAGGCATTGGGTCAACAAGGCTTCGGCTTATTTGCAGCCCCGTTGCTTGTCAGTAAAGAAATTGAACGTCATTATGATGTGAGTCTAATAGGTAGCATTGACAATGTTTACCAGCACTATTATGCATTTACGCCAGATAGGTTAATTAAAGACTCTATCTATTCTGAATTTGTAAAATATGCGCAGCACATTCATATTTAAAGATTGTGTGGCTGAGATGCGTGAATAAATTTATGTTTTAACCATGATGTGAATTGATGAAGGTCTGATGCTTCCTGTGGCTTTTCTGGACTAACTAAGTAATAGTTGTAGTCGAGTTTTAACACTGTATTGCCACACTGAACCAGCATACCCCATTTTATTAAGTCTGAAACCATATGATGCCATGCTAACGCGAGCCCTTGTTTGTGCTTGGCAGCTTCGAGTGAAAGTCCTACATGACTAAAATGACGGTGTATCATTTTTGTGTCAACACAAATGTGATGTTTTGATAACCAGTGTTGCCAAGTTAAGTTACTCAGCCCATCCTCAAGAGCTGCGTTGTATTGTAATAAGGGATATTGAGAGACGAGCCTTGATATATGATTATCGCATCCCACCGTTAACAGATCTGGATGGCAGACTGGATAAACGTATTCTGAAGCGAGAAATTGGGCATGGTTGTTTTGGGTATAGCCAGTACCAAAATGTAGGTGGGCGTCTATATGGGATGTGGAAAAGTTGACGAGTTGGTCTTGTGCATGTAATACGATGCTAATATCAGGGTGCAAATCATAAAAATCAGGTAGTTTTGGCAATAACCAGTTTTGTGCTAATGATGGGATGGCGGCAATATGTAACGTGCGCAGCTTTGTTGTAGAAATACTTTTTGAAACGCCCTCTTGAATTAATGATACACCCTTGTTGGCATTTTCCATCAGAGCTTTGCCTGCTTCAGTGAGCATGATCCCTTTGGATTGGCGCGTAAACAGTGATACACCAAGCTGCGATTCAAGTAATTTCATTTGATGACTTATTGCACTGGGAGTGATGTGTAAAATTTCTGCAGCGCGTGAGAAGCTCAAAGTTTGTGTGACAACCGTAAAAGTATGAATTGCTGAGAAAGAGAATTGGGTTGTCATATCTTTGATGAGTTTAAATCATAGGATTGATGATTATGACCGTATATTTAAGAGTAATTCAAGGTTTTACTGGAGTTACTATTTAAAAATTAAGTTGTTGTGTGAGTATTACTCATGTGAGGGTGATGGATTTTCGCTTTTTTTAGAACCGCGAGTTATGCAAAATATGTGGTGTTGAATTACGATAAAGTTTGAGGAAAAAGTATGTCTAACTATCAGGCCGTTATACAGTGGAATAAACAAAGTACAGAGTTATTTGTTGATAGAAAATACAGTCGTGTACACCACTGGCTATTTTCAAGTGGCACACGTATAGCTGCATCATCATCACCGAGTATAGTCCCAGTACCCTACTCAAATGAAGCTCATATTGATCCTGAAGAAGCTTTTGTAGCGGCGCTATCAAGCTGTCATATGTTGTTTTTCCTTGATTTAGCTGCACAAAGAAAACTCATAATTGAGTCGTATTATGATGATGCACTCGGAACACTTGGTTTAAACCATCTTGGTAAAAAAGCAATGACGAAAGTCGTCTTAAACCCCAAAGTAATTTGGGGCGCAGGTGTTGAGGTTGAGCATAGCTTGATTGAAAGCCTTCACCATCAAGCTCACAAGCTATGTTTTATCGCCAACTCTGTACAAACAGATGTGTCAATTAACTTAGCTTGATATGATTTATTGGGTTATAAAACAAAGCTTCACGATAATGTAAGTACTAACTTATATTGCAAAGTATATTTATTGTTATTCATTCATGGTGATACTTCGGTGACTAAATGGGCTTGCTAAATATTACTTCTAACGAAAATAACGGAGGTTCATGTGCTATTTCATGGTGCCAATTGAGTTTTTGACATATCTGCTTTAGTAGTAATAGTCCTAAGCCAGAGCCCTTTGTATCAATTTTTGATGCAATGCAGGGATTACTAAATACCATCCGTGTATGAGATAAAGTCGTGGTCACTTCACCATTGCCGTGTTGTAAAGCGTTTCGATAAACTTGTGTGAGTAGTAAACTGACAAGCGGTTGATGTGCATTAATGAATGTCACCTCGGTGGTTATTAGGTTGTGTATGAGCCCATGAGTGGTATATAAAGCTGCAACGGTGTTGATTGTTGCATTGAGGTTTATGGGTTTAATTTCATGAGGGTTAAGATGCCACAAGGCTAAAATGGCGGTACTCGTCTCAGTTAAATTAGCTTGAGCGCACTCTAATTGCTCGATAATTGATAAAGACTCAAATGGTAAATTATCTAGTTGTTGTAGACGGGCTAAACTGTGCCTAATTTGTGTTAAAGGTGTTCGCACTTCATGACTTAAATAGGCTGAAAGTAAGCGGTCTTTTTGTTGTGCATAACGTTCGGCTTTTCGCGAAATAAGGAGTGCGTCAGCGATATTTTGTAACTCAATAAACTTAAATTCTAGTGCTTTGTGCTCTGGGGTTATTAACTGTTCTAGCAGGCGAGTTTGCTGTTTGATGCGGTAGGCTGCTTTACCTATCACATAAAGGAATATGGTCGTCAAAGCACCCATTAGTAACATCAGAAAAGGTAGAATCGGCGCCGATTCATACTCATCAAAATAGTGCATGACGAAAATCATTGGTGTATCTGCATCATGCTGGTACGGCAAAATATAGACAGCGTCTTCTTGATAGTTACCAAAATATATGTCGTTAATAGGAAGTAGCTTTGCTTTCCATAGCGATTGGGCCCAAGCTGGTAAATCCTGTTCATCGGAGGTTATCAGCTTAAAGTCATCTATGTATGGTAATACCTGATTTTGTATAACGGCTTGTTCTGCATCATAAAACAGATAATGGGCTGCCGTTTCATCCAGAGCAAAGTCATAACTTACTTTCGCCATACAGCCCCATAGAAACATGACTATTAGCGCACATAACCCGAAACGCGCAATAAGATAATTAACGAGTGATTGGTTGTTACTCATCATCGCGCTCTTTAAGTGCTAAGCCTTGTTTCTTCAACGTGTGTAACAGTACTTTCTCGTTCGGCTTTGTTATATTTGTACGTAAACGTGTTACAAGTGATTTATACATATTATTATTCACATCTTGGTCAGGCCAAATTGTGGCAATGAGGTTGTCTTTACTTACAGGGTTGGGGCTATGGGTGATAAGCAGAGCCAATAGGCTCCACTGCTGGGGAGATAACACTAATGTTCGTTCGGCTCTTTTTGCTATCTTGGCATCTAAATCAACAAACAGGGAGTCGAGTTGGAACGTGGTATTTTTTGCCGGGGTGTTTTTTCGGGCAAGCAGTTTTATACGTACAGCGAGCTCCTCTAATGCGAAGGGCTTAGTGATGTAATCTAAGGCTCCCACAGAAAACGCAGCAAGTTTGTCAGTGAGCGCATTACGCGCAGATAGAAATAATATGGGGGCACTGTTTTTTTCTAGTGTTTTGGCAAATTCAATTCCAGTGCCATCAGGAAGGTTTATATCTAAAATAATGGCCTCATAATACATACCTTTTGAAATACTTCTAGCTTGTGTTAGTGAACTTGCATAATCAACTTCGATACCCTCTGCATTTAAAAAATCGATGGTTTGGGCTGCTAAGATAGAATCGTCTTCTACCAGTAATATAATCATAGTTAGCCTATGCTGTTACCTTATGGTTACCTCTATCCTGATATTGTATCGTGAAACCTAAGGAGTCAACTATGAGTAATCCAACTATGATATTAAGTACGACTTTACTGGCAATATCTTGTGCTATTTCCGGCTGTGGTAGCGATTCGAATTCTGTGACAGCACCAACAGTTGAAAGTGATGGTGACTTATCTAGTCATGTAGTCGCAACCAAAGTGTTCACAAATGGAGAAGTATATACGGTAAACCCTGAGCAGCCTTGGGCACAAGCTGTGGCACTCAAGGGTAACAAAATTATCTTTGTTGGTAATAACCAAGGTGTAAAAGCGTATTTAGGGAAAAGTACCCACATTATAGATCTTAAAGGGAAGATGATGATGCCTGGTTTTCATGATGTGCATATGCACCCTTTGGAGTCTGCATCTGCAGCAACGCAATTCACAATTCCTGCCTATGCAAGTGAAGGAGAATACATTGATGCGATTTACACAGCGTCAGTGCAAAATCCAGACGCTCAATGGTTAATTGGGTATGGCCATGAAATTACTTCTTTACTTGAAATGGAACGCGCTCCTTTATCGGTTATCAATGAAGCCGTAGCAGATCGGCCCGTCATCATTATGGAGCAAACTTCTCATTCGATGTGGGTGAATGGCAAAGCATTGCAACTTTCTGGTATTAATGTCAATAGCCAAGATCCTATTGGCGGAGTTTATGGCCGGGATGTTTCCGGAAAATTAGATGGTATTTTATATGATAATGCCGGCAATCAGGTTATGGAATTGGCGATGAAGTCGCTACCGAATGCACAGCAGCAAGATCATTCTGGCCTAATTGAATACACTATGCCTGAGTTAAATAAAGCGGGGATCACTTCGATTAGTGATGCGCGCACTTATTGGCAGCGAGGTCACTTAGAAACGTGGCAGCAAGTTGAAAAGGACGATAAGTTGACATTACGTGTCAGTTTGGGGTTATGGGCATATCCGGGAATGAATGATGAGCGCCAAATTTCAACGCTTAAGTCTTTGTACCAAAATGACCCACAGAGTTTGCTCAAAGTGAATCAAGTTAAGTTCTATATGGATGGTATTTTGGTTAATACGACTGCTGCGATGCATGAACCATATGATACAAATTGGCTCGATTTGTATCAAAATAAAGGTTTGAATTATTTTACGCAAAGTCGTTTGGAAAAGTATATTAAAGCGCTAGAGGCTACAGGCTTTGATTTTAATATCCATGGAATTGGCGATAGAGGCATTCATGAAGCACTGAATGCTATTGAGCGCGCATCAAAGGGCAATGCTCGACATCGTATAACCCATTTGGAAGTTGTTAACTCAGAAGACTATACACGTTTTGAAAAGCTGAATGTGATCGCAGATGCGCAAGTTGCGGGTGAGTTTACAGATCCTAACCATTGGCCTGATACCATACCATTAATAGGTAGCGAGCGTGCCCAAGGCCTTGTGCCAATTAAAAATTTACTGAGTGCAGGTGCTACCCTCACGCTCAGTAGTGACTGGAATGTGAGTACTTTTAACCCATTTGTTGGCTTGAGTAATGCGATATCGAGGGTTCCACAAAACATTACACTTGCCCAAGCAATTGAAGCATATACAATAAATAGTGCTTATGCGATGCGTCAGGAGCAAGTGGTCGGTAGTATTGAGGTAGGAAAATTAGCGGATCTTGTTGTGCTAGACAGGAACTTGTTTGAGCAAAATGCATCTGAAATAAAAAATACCAAAGTTGAAATGACGTTACTAGACGGTGAGGTTGTGTATCAACGTTAACTCATTAACTATATTTATGTAATATAAGGGGGGAGAACGCCCCTTTTTCAATTCTGATTTAGTTCTGGGAAGTCGTTTGAATACTGATGATAAATACCTTGCTAGGCTATACCGTTTTGTTACTCAATAAATCTCTCATAGTCGTGACTCCTAATTTATGCGCGATTTCTTATTCGACTGAGCTGTTACTTTTTTTCAAGGCACGTACAATGTGCATATTTGAAATTATGTGTACATAATTATGACCCCAGCAGCTCTAACAACACTTGATCAGCACATTCGTGAGGTGAGTTATTTTGGTGATGAAGTACGTCGCCTGTTTCATGGGCGAGGTCGGTTTTACCCTGGCTTAGAACAGCTCACTGTTGATTGGTTAAATGGACAAATATTAATTTCTTTATTTAAAGAACCTTCAGTTGAATTTATCAAGGAATTGACTCAATGCGTTGATAAATGGACACAAATACCAATGTGGCAAGAGCAAGTTCGCAGTGTTTTATTGCACCACCGTAGCCGACAAGGTGCCCCTATGGATGTGCTATTTGGAGAGCTCACCCCAACTCAAGTAGTGATTGAGAATGGTTTAAAGTTTTCACTTGATTTAGGGTTAAAGCAAAACAATGGACTGTTTTTAGATATGAGAAACGGTCGAAAATGGGTAATGGAAAATGCCAGAGATAAAAATGTGCTCAACCTCTTTGCTTATACGTGTGGTTTTTCTGTGGCGGCAATCGCAGGAGGTGCAGCTCAGGTTGTCAATTTAGATATGGCAAAAGCAGCATTGAGTAAAGGAAGAGATAACCATCGTCTCAATCAACATGACACGGATAAAGTGAAATTTTTAGGTCATGATCTGTTTAAATCTTGGGGGAAATTGAGAAAGTCTGGACCTTATGATTTAGTCATAATTGACCCGCCAACATTTCAAAAAGGCAGCTTTGCTTTGACTAAAGACTATAAAAAAATATTACGCCGTTTGCCTGAACTGCTGAAAAGCAACGCTTATGTACTAGCATGTGTGAATGATCCAAATTTAGAATCACAGTTTTTGATAGATGAAATGTTAGATCAGGCGCCAGAAGTAACATTTGTTACGCGATTAAACAATCCGCCAGAGTTCGTTGATAATAATATTGAAGGAGGGTTGAAGAGCTTACTATTTTCATATGGCAAAATTTAATGTTTATTTTGCAAGCTCTATCCATACGCCTTGAGTCAGTAAGTTAAAGTTACAGGCTTTAAGCTCAAAGACTGCATTGGGCGTCCCCGCGGCTGCCCAAATGACATCATAGTTTTTTAGTTCATTGTCTAATATTGTGATGACTTGTTTATTTAATGCAACAGGAGGGACGCCGCCAATTGCATATCCAATTTTTTCTTTAACAAATTTGGCATCAGCCTTGTCTAATTCAATCCCTGTTGCGGCAAATACTTTGTCTTTACAAACCGCGTGCTTTCCAGAAGTGACGACTAATACTGGCTCCCCCGAATCTCTATTTTTGAATATGAGAGATTTGGCTATTTGAGCAATATCACAGCCTAGGGCTTGCGATGCATCGAATGCAGTTCTAGTTGAATATGGGAGTTGTTTAACGACAAATGCGATATCAAATTGTGCAAGGTAGTCTTGCACTCGTTGGGCACTTCCTTTTAGCGTAGTTGACATCTTAACCTCTCTCGGGCGGGAGACTTACTGGTTGCGTATTGTATTTATATCGAATGGGCATGTGATATTCAAGCTTGCGTTACATTCTGCAAGCTTTTGCAATGCTAGAAAATAAAATTAACTCGTAAAATTTAGCCAAATATTACTGGTTTTTGTTTTGGAAACGTAAATTTTATGGTGTTATTTAGATAAATTTAAATTTAAGATGAAATCCAACCGTGAGAATATTTCATGTTTTTATTGACAAATAATAATACACTAGGATGCTGAAATATAGGGCTTTAAGTTAAGTGTATTGACATAATGTTGTTGCTTGACCTACACACTTAAGGACTCTGTATGGGGGGATTCATCAATACTCCGTTAATTGACCTGTGATTTAGACAGAATCATTTTTTACATAACACGTGATGAATGTGTGTTTTACGGTCGTAAGCTGCTGTGTTTGGCACTTTTGCAAAAAATGCACGATAAGAAAATGTTGACTTAGTATAAGAGTGTAGCGCTAATGCTGTTATTAATAGATGGGTAAGACATTACGTGAATTTTTAAATGAGTAACCGGTTTGATGAATGTGCAGTACTGTCGGTAAGAGTTAGCATCAAATCTTAATGTATGTCCTAACTATAGAAACCAAAATGAGCAAGTGTGGCTTTATATTAGAATTGTTCAATCTGTATAGTTGTAAATTGATCTATATATCCTAAAGTGTAGTTAGAATTAGATGGTATTGACTGAGTAGGTTGTGCAGTAAGTCAGCATCATCAGGGATGTTGTTAGCAGGTTTGAAGGAATATATGTACTCTCGTTACGCAATGCGACTTAAGCGGATGTCGGTACCATTCATCTTGTTGGTGCTAATTGGTACGCTGATCATATCTTTGTTCTTTTTTGAACAGAAAATTCAACGTGAGGCCCAACACAGTGTTGATGAGTCTTTGACATTTTTATTGAAAAATAAAAAACAGCATTTATCTGAATATATCCAAATAAATAGTGATTTTTTATTTTTTTTGTTAGATACCCCACCGATACAAGGCGTTTCCCGAGCGTTGTTGAATGAAGGGGTAGACCCCGTTGATGGTATAACTGTAACACGTTGGAAAGAGCGCTTAAGTACTATTTTTCAGTCAATGATGCACACGTATACTGATATTCGGCAATTGAGGTTAATTGATAGCAGCGATGGTGATGAGCTGGTCAGGGTTGATCGTTTCGGTGGTGTTGTTAAAGTACAACTTGAACCTAAATTACAAAATAAAGCAAGCAAAGATTACTTTACTGAAACGCTAAAATTAAATGAAAGAAGCTTGTATGTATCTCAATTAGATCTAAATAAAGAGCGTGGTAAAATAGTACATCCTATCGAGCCTACGTTAAGGTTTGCGTTACCTGTTTATAATGATGATAACGTATTACTTGCTGTACTGGTATTAAACCTCAATGCCGAAGAGTTACTACAAAATCTATACAGCAACGTTGAACCAGCGTTACAGTTATTACTGTTAACCCAAACAGGTCATTTCATTTATCATTTTGACGAGGCATTGCGCTTTAGCCGTGATCTGAGTCCGAATACAACATGGCAATCCTTATACTCAAAAGAGCCTTGGCTGTATGGCGGCCTATCTCTTGTCACGTTAAAGAAGGATGAAAAGCAGCAGTTTATTTCAAAAGAGGGAGTTTTAAGAACATCATCGAGTGACCAGCATGGTTTAATTAAAATTATGGTGGCTATGCCTATTTCAACGTACACAGAATTACTATTTGAAAAGAGATTGAGTACTTATGGTTTACTTGTGGTGCTGAGTTTGATCTTTGTGATTGTTTTGACAATTGTATGGTTCTACTTTAAAAGCTCTCAAAAACTTATCGACACTCAGTCAGAATTTGCAGATATTATTGATGGGGCTTCTGGTGGCATTATTGGTTTTAATACGAAGCTACAAATAACCAGTTTTAATCGCACCGCGGAGCGGTTTTTTCCTGAATTGGCGCGCAATATTGGTATTGGGTATAAAATCTTAGAGCCGTATGTGGAACAGGATTTTTTCCACCATGTATTAAATCAAGTCAGTAAAAGTCAAGTAATTCGCCCTTTAGAGGTCACTTTAGAGCGTGAAGAAGCGCAGGTTATTGACCTTGAGTTTACTATTTCTCCCATTCGAAATGCCAATACAACGATAAAAGGGTTTGCTTTATTCATTACAGATGTGACCGCTCAGAATAAGGCCAAAGACAAGATTAAGAATAATAATGCATTACTAGAGCAGCAAGTCACAGAGCGAACTGCAGAGCTTGAAAGTGCGAAAAAACGAGCTGAGGAAGCGTCCAACATAAAAAGCTCATTCATCTCAAGTATTAGCCATGAAATGAGAACCCCCCTCAATGGCATTCTGGGCACATTAAACTTGGTGTGTAGAGATGTCGTATCTAAACAACAAAAGAGTTACTTAGATATGATGAAAACCAGTGCACAAACATTAACGAGTTTAATTAATGATATTTTGGATTTATCGAAAATTGAAGCTGGGAAACTGGAGCTAGATAGTGAATTGTTTGATCCTATTTCTTTGTTGGAACATGTCACTTCATCTATAGGGGTAAAAGCACAAGAAAAGCAATTAGATTATCAATTAGATGCTCTAGATATTGAGTATTTAGGACTATTTGGTGATGCGAGTAGATTGAAGCAGGTGTTATATAATCTGTTAAGTAATGCAATTAAGTTCACGGAAAAAGGTGGCGTATATGTAGTTGCAAAAACGGTGACAGATAGCGAATATGTTTGGCTTGAAATAAATGTGCGTGATACGGGCGTTGGCATTTCGAAAGACAATTATAATAAGTTGTTTCAAGCATTTTCTCAAGAATCTGCAACAATCACAAGTCAATATGGTGGTACTGGCCTTGGATTATCTATTTGTAAACAACTGTGTAAACTGATGGGAGGAGATATCTCTTTTTCTTCAGAGAAAGGTTGTGGGAGTGAGTTTATATTGCGGTTGCCCTACCCTATTGAAAGTGCCAAACCACTTCATGTTATGCCTGTATTATCAGGTACTCGTGTTTACATTGAAAGCCCATCTCCTGAATTCGTTCAGTTTTTAGAAAAGCTAACGACCCGTTTTTCAGGCGAAGTAACGCACCAAGATAACGCTGATTATTGGTTTATTGATGCACCAAGTAGTGCTATGGAACGACATATTAAACATCCGTTGGCAAGTAAACGTTGCTGTGTATTTTATGATGCGATGAATTGTATTGTGCCAGCTAATGTTCGTGCGAGTGTGGCCAAACCAATACGTTATCTCGATGTATTGGTATTAATTAATAAAGATAAAGCGAATATCATGTTTGATTTGATAGAAGACAATCAGCCTCATCCGCAAGAGCCCGAACAGTACCGAGCGCTGAAAGGAAAGGTTGTTATGGTGGTAGATGATAATCAAATTAATCTTGAGGTAGCAAAAGGAATGTTGGTGTCACAAGGTATCGATGTATTGATGGCAAATTCTGGAATTGATTTATTAGATAAGCTCAATGTGGCATCAGCCCAGTCTTTGGAGATTATGGCAATTTTGATGGATTGTAACATGCCATTAATGGATGGTTATGAAGCGACGAGTGCCGTTCGCGCAGGAAAAGGCACAGAGCATTACCGAAATATACCTATCATTGCGATGACTGCAGGTACTATGTCGGGTGAAAGAGAGCGCTGTTTGTCTATCGGCATGAATAATTACATCACTAAGCCGGTAAATCCCGATAACTTGTTCAGTACATTGATACTATATATCTCTGATGATATTGAGCGTGGAATAGAAAGTTCCACGACCTTTTTGGAAGTGCTTGAAGATGAGCAAACCCTCAACATTGAAGATGCATTAGAGCGCATGCAAGGTGATAAATCACTGTATTTAATGGTTTGTGAGTTATTTTTGGCTGACGCCCCTACCAAGTTTGATGAAATAGCACTGGCAATAAAGAACGAAGCGCACGAAGAAATTAAACATTTAGCACATGCGATTAGAGGTCAATCAGGAGATGTAGGTGCAGAAAAGCTATTCTCGCTGGCGGTAGTGCTTGAAGAGGATGCTTGTACACAACCAACGATTGCTATTTATGAGGCGACGTATAACAAAATGCTAGAAGAGTTAATACGAGTCAATAAAAGGATCGATAGTATGCGTCATGTCAAAGCCAGCTGAAGTAGTTGTTTTGCGCGCTGTTGATATGATTTATGTTTACGGAAGCCAATCATAGCCCATCTGCCGTGCAGTTTTATGGGCTATGCCTTTACCAAACTTAGATTGAATAATTGATAAGCTCATATCTATCCCCGCAGCTATCCCCGCAGAGCTAGTAAAATTTTGATCTATAACAAAGCGTTGGTTTTTTATAACTTCTAGTTCTGGGTAACTATGTTGGAGTTCACTCGTATCACTCCAGTGCGTGGTAACCTTTTTTCCATCAATAATACCTGCTTGGGCAAAAAGAAATACGCCTGTACACACTGATGCGCATGCGGGAGTGTGCCTCGCTGTTTCGGCCAGCCATCGAAGGACTGTGGGGTTTTTTATGATACCTGTGTGTATACCTCCTGCAGCGATGAGTAATTCGAATTTCGGGTGACCATGAATACTGTAATGGGGGTTGACACTCAGTCCTCCCCTTGCTTTTACAGGGGAATGAGTTGGTGCGATTAAACTGACATTGATGTGTTGTTCAGTAAAGCGGTTAGCAGTGCAAAACACCTCAAAAGGCCCACAAAAATCGAGTACTTCAACATTGTCATATATAAATATACCGATTTCCATATTTATACCAAGATCAGTTTCTTACTAAGTTGCATCAATATGAGGACAATTGCAACAGTCATTTTTATTGAACGCGATAAATTGGCTTTTGCCGCGAATTGATTGCATGTTTTGATAGTGATATTAGACTAACGGCCATTGAAGGTTGTAGACATAACTAAATTGAAAGAGAACAATATGATTAAATCAACAATAACGGCGCTAAGTGTTGCTGTTGTTATCGGCTTAAGTGGCTGTAACAATACGTCAGAATCACAAGGGACTGATATGGTGAAAAAAGCGAATTATTCAAATGTTCTATTACAAGAATTCTCAGGCCCATTTCAGGGCGTTCCACAGTTCGACAAGATGAACCTTGTAGATTTGAAGCCTGCATTAGAAATGGGGATGGCTGAACATTTGGCTGATGTAGATAAAATAGCAAACAACCTTGCATCACCAACATTTGATAACACCATTGCAGAATTAGAGCGAGCAGGGAAAAGCTTAGATCGCGTTTTTACGTATTATGGTATTTGGAGAAATAATAAGTCATCGGCTGAAGCGCGTGAATTGCAAAAAGAAATAGCGCCTAAGCTTTCGGTGTATGACTCAAAAATAATACAAAATAGTAAGTTATTTAATCGTGTTAAAGCGGTTTTTAATAGTGATGAGTATAAAGTATTAACACCTGAGCAGCAGCGTATTACTTGGCTAACTTATAATAGCTTTGCTCGAAATGGTGCTACATTGCAAGGTAATGCAAAATTACGTTACGCAGAAATTAATCAGCAATTAGCCTCTTTGCAAACGAAGTTTTCTAGTAATGTCCTCGCTGATGAGGAAAGCTATGTTGTTTATTTAAATGCATCTCAATTATCAGGTTTACCGGAGTCATTTGTGGTAGGTGCGGCAGCGGCAGCTGCGGAGCGAGGCAAAGTTGGTCAATATGCAATAACAAACTCTCGTTCATCTATGGATCCGTTTTTAACCTACTCAACAGAGCGCTCACTTAGAGAGCAGGTATGGAAAAATTATTACAATCGAGGTGGGAATGGCGATCAATATGATAATAATGCAATAATTAAAGAAATCTTAACGTTACGCCATGAACGAGTACAGTTGTTGGGGTACGAGAACTACGCACAATGGCGTTTAGAAGATAGAATGGCGAAAACACCAGAGAATGCTAAGGCATTAATGGACCAAGTTTGGCCTGCGGCTGTTGCTCGCGTAAAGGAAGAAGTTGCAGATATGCAGGCGATAGCGGATAAAGAAGAGGTAAAAATAACAATTGAACCTTGGGATTATCGCTTTTACTCAGAAAAAGTACGTAAAGACAAGTATGCTTTAGATTCAAATGAAGTGAAGCAATACTTACAACTCGATAAACTCCGAGAGGCAATGTTTTATGTCGCTGGGCGACTGTTTAATTTTGAGTTTTCAGAGGTAGTAGATGGTTCGGTGCCTGTGTATCACGATGATGTACGTGTCTGGGAAGTAAAAGATAAGGCGTCAGGTAAACATGTCGGATTATGGTATTTAGATCCATTTGCGAGAAAAGGAAAGCGTTCAGGTGCTTGGGCAAATACATTTAGAAGTTATACCACGATGGATGGTGAAACTAATGTGTTGAGCACGAACAACTCTAACTTTGTAAAAGGGCCAGAAGGTAAGGCAACATTAATTTCTTGGTCTGATGCACAAACGTACTTCCATGAATTTGGTCATGCATTACATTTTTTATCTGCTGATGTTGTCTATCCTCAATCACATTCTGGAGTGCGTGATTACACTGAGTTTCAATCACAGCTACTTGAGCGTTGGTTAACAACTGATGAAGTGATTAATCAATTCTTAGTGCATCATGAAACGGGTAAACCGATACCCAAAGAGCTGGTCGCTAAGATTAAGAAGTCAGCAACCTTTAATCAAGGCTTCTCAACAACTGAGTATATGGGTTCAGCAATAATGGACTTGTTATATCATAGTACGGATCCGACAAAGATTGACCCTGCTAAATTTGAAAAAGAGCAACTGACAAAGTTGGGTATGCCTGCGGAGTTGGTAATGCGTCATCGCAGCACTCACTTTGGGCATATTTTTTCAAGTGAAGGATATGCAGCAGCATATTATGGATACTTGTGGGCTGAGGTTTTAACTTCAGATGCTGCTGAGGCGTTTGCTGATGCGCCAGGTGGATTTTATGATGAAGCACTGGCAGAAAAGTTGGTTAAACACCTATTTTCGGTCAGAAATGCGATGGATCCAGCTCAAGCTTATCGTTTGTTTCGTGGACGAGATGCGGATGTTAGCGCACTAATGCGTGACCGAGGCTTCCCTGTTAAGCAATAAGATTAAATAAGTTTTGAAGAGAGCTCACAAAAGTGGGTTCTCTTAAATTATGTGCTTATATCTGGCGAGGGGACGAATTGTCACGAACGTTTTTTTGGAAATAATTTCCACCAGAACATGGCTTCAAAAGTAAAGCCGCAGATTATAAAAATAAAAAAACCGCTTTTAATTCCAGCACTATAGCTTGATAGTGCCGCTATAAGCAGCAAAAATAGAATCATAACCCGATATATAATATGCATAATTGCTTCCTACTGTTGGTTCTAATTAACTCACACAACTATTCATTTAAGATTGAAAACTTATTTCGACCTGTTTCTTTCGCGTTATATAATGCAGCATCGGCGCGACTTAGTAACTGTTTGGTATCACATCGCTGACTTTCAGCTAAAAAGGTCATACCCACACTCACTGTCACTACTTCCATAGGCGAACCGATGTTTATTATTGACAGATTTTTAATTGCTGAGACAAGTTGGTTGGCAATACTTTTGGCGCCGTTTTGAGAGGTGTTGGGTAATAGCACAATGAACTCTTCCCCTCCGTACCTAAAAACCGTATCTATGGGTCTTTTTATTTGGTTTTTCAGTGTAACGGCAACTTGTTTCAGTACATCATCTCCTTGTAAGTGGCCGTATTCGTCATTGTATTTCTTAAAAAAATCAATATCAATCATCATTGCGGCAAACGGCTGCTGTAATCGGGTTGTTTGCTTAAGTAACCGTACTATTTCCATATCGAAGAAGCGGCGATTGTAGATACCTGTTAAACCGTCGACAAAAGAATATTTTTTTAATAAATCAGTTTGTAGCTTGTACTTTAAGTGTGTTTTTACTCGGTTTTGTAATGTTTTTGGGACTATTGGTTTTGGTACAAAGTCGACAGCACCAGAAGACCAACAAAGTTCTTGGTTGGCTTCGCTGGTGTTCGATGTGACAAAAATAACTGGAATTTCAGAAAGTTCTGAAATATCTTGCATTGTTTGGCATGCTTCAATACCTGACATTCCTTCTAATACCCAGTCCATTAATACCAAATCAGGTTGAGAATCTTGGCAGACACGAATTGCCTCTTCCGCGGATTCAACGGCTGTTACTTTACACACGCTTCTTAAGCAACTCACCAGTAGTTGGCGCATTAAAGATGAGTCATCGACCACAAGTACCCAGCAGTCATCCATGTCATTTAAGCCTTGAAACATAGTCTTTTAAAACCCTTCTTTTGTGGCGCATAAGCCGTATTACTAACGTTACTTAATCCAAATTTAAACTAAAACAAAAATAAAATCACGTTAATATACGGTGCGAGATAAATAAATACGCTTATACACTCCTTAAATTGAGCACCTCATCAGTGCCCCACTGTTGCTCAAAAGTATGGCAGTTCATTATGAATTACCAGAGACCAATTGGAACATTTTTGGTGGCGCAGGAGCAGGCAATAATTCCTGGTTTTGTGATGTATTAAATGTTGATATTTGTTGTAAAAGATATCGTGCTTGTTCTCGCATTTCTTGTCCAGCTTGGGTTGATTGTTCAACCAATTGCATGTTCTTTTGAGTTAAACTATCAAGTTGGGCTACGGTAGATGAAACGGCTACAACACCATCAGATTGTTCTTTACCTGCACGAGCGATATCCATAATCATACTATTAACTTCCTGAACGACGAGGGTCAATTCTTTGAAGCGTTCACCGGATGTCACTACCAACTCACTGCCTTTGGAAACCGCTAAGCTGCTATCTTCAATTAAATTTTTAATTTCTTTGGCTGCTGATGCACTTCGTTGTGCTAAATTGCGCACTTCACTTGCAACTACTGCAAAGCCTCTACCTGCCTCCCCTGCTCTAGCAGCTTCAACAGAGGCATTGAGTGCAAGTAGGTTTGTTTGAAAAGCGATTTCATTAATTACTCCGATAATATCGGATATTCTGTTACTACATGCTTCAATATCAGACATGGCAGATACCGCGTTTGACACGGTTTCACCACCTTGTGACGCCTTCTCCATCGTAAGCTCAGTGCGTGCAGAGACATCTTGGGTGCTTTTAGCATTTTGTTGCACGGTTGCGGTTAATTGTTCCATGGTGGATGCCGTTTCTTCTAAACTAGATGCTTGGCGCTCAATACGTTTACTTAACTCTTCGCTGTCAGTCGCGATGTTTTGTGCACCTTGGAATACATTGTTTGATGCTGCGGTGATCTCATGAATCATGTTGTTTAGGTTGCGTGTAAGCCCATTCATCGCGTCTTTTAATATATTGAATTCATTCCCTAAATCATCATGTATTTGATGAGATAAGTGGCCTTCAGAAAGAGAGATGATGGCATCTTTAATACTCTTTATTGCTAACTTTCTCGCCGTGATATCGGTTGCGTATTTAACAATTTTAAAAGGTTTACCGTTGGTATCCAAGATGGGGTTGTACGATGCTTGGATCCAGATATCAGTGCCATCTTTAGCCTGTCGCTTGTATTCTCCGCTATCGAATTGACCCTGATTTAATTTTTGCCAAAATAAACTGTATTCATTGCTAACAGCATAGTCTGGGTCGACAAATATACGATGATGCTTTCCTTGAATTTCTTCTAAGCGGTATTGGGTGGTTTTCAAAAAGTTGTCATTGGCATGAAGTATGGTGCCGTCCAAATTAAACTCGATAACAGCTTGTGATTTATTTATTGCACTGAGCTGCCCTTCATAGTTTGCGCTTTTGGTCTTTTGTTCTGTGATATCGGTGGCGAACTTTACGACTTTTATGGGTTGGTTATCAGAATTAAAAATTGGATTGTATGTTGCTTGGATCCAGATTTCTTTTTTACCTTTTCCGAGGCGTTTATACTCGCCTGAATGAAATTTACCTTGCTTCAATGAAGACCAAAAATCACGATACTCTTGACTATTGGCGTAACTTGGCTCGGCAAATATACTATGATGTTGGCCTTGTATTTCATCGAGGGTGTAACCCATAGCAGACAAAAAGTTGTCGTTCGCGGTCAGTATGGTGCCATCCATGTTAAATTCAATGACTGCTTGAGATCTATTGATTGCTTCAAGTTGACCTTTAAAGTTTGCGGTTAATTGTTTTTGTTCTGTAATATCTGCGGCATATTTAACTACTTTAAAAGGTTTACCACTTAAGTCAAAAATAGGGTTATAGGAAGCTTGTATCCATATTTCTCGTGCATTCTTGTCTAATCTTTTAAATTCTCCAGAGCTAAATTGTCCTGCGTTTAATTGCGCCCAAAAAGTGTGGTATTCATCGCTTTGGGCATATTGCGGGTCTAAAAATATTTTATGATGTTGCCCCACTATTTCATCAAGCGTATACCCCGTTGTAGCTAAAAAGTTTTCATTAGCAGAAATGATTGTGCCATCCATCGCAAATTCTATCACCGCTTGAGATGTACTAATTGCATTAAGTTGACCTTCATAGTCGGCCGCTTGTAATTTGCTCGCGGTTATATCTGAGGCGTATTTTACAACCTTAAAAGGTTTATTTTCGCTATCAAAAATCGGATTGTAAGTTGCGTGTATCCATATTTCTTTGTTGCCTTTAGCTAGTCGCTTAAATTCTCCTGAGTAATATTGTCCTTGTTTTAAGTTACGCCAAAAGTCACGGTATTGCTCGCTTTTTGCGTAGTCTTGCTCGGCAAACATACTATGATGTTGGCCAATGACTTGATGACGTTCATACCCCATGGTACTCAGAAAGTTATCGTTTGCTTTTAAAATATTTCCGTTTAAGTCGAACTCTATTACAGCTTGTGATTTATCTATGGCTGTAATTTGTCCATTGCTATCAATTTGTTGTTCTTTGTATGACGAAATATCAAACAGTATGAGTATTATTTTATCCCCAAGTGAGCTGTCAGTTGGCTCTGTTGAGGTGACGCTAAACCAAAGAGTGCGGCCTGCTTTTGTGGCTACTTTAAATTCACAGGGTGATGTATTCGAGCTTGTGTGCTCGAAACCTTGCAATACCGCCTTGATGGGCGAACCGATTAAGTCAGTATCAAGATAGCCGGTTAGGGATAAGAAATGCTGGCTAAGGTGAATGACATTTCCAGCATTGTTGACTTCAATAATGGATTGACTATGTTCGATTAAACTTAACTTTGATTGTATCGCTATTTGATTTAAGCGATCAGTCCTTGAAGTAAATATCATGGAAAACCACGTATATAAATGAGTTATTTATACAAAAAGATAGTTCAACATAAAGGTTCTGCCACTGTGCAATTCGTATATTTCTAAATAGTTGGGTTACAGCCAACAGGGTAACAGTGTTTACCTACAAAACGCCTCAGAAGTTTTAATACTTTCTAAGTCTGCCTTTGTTTTTAGGTACAAATGAGAGAGGGTTATAGATAATGGCCTCTTTGGTCAGACCTGTGTGTAGGGTTATGAATTTATTATCGAAGTTGTGTGTTTGTTTTTATTTTAGGTATATAAAAACTAATACTAAAAAGTCATTTTTATTATTTTAACTAGAACAATGGGATTTATTTTGATACAAATGGTGCAACTTTTGACATACTAAAAAATAAAAAACTAATACAAAGGATTGTTTTGGCAAGCCTCATGGAGCAGGAAAATTGCTATATGTCACTTTTGATAGCTAATTATACTGTTGGAGGTCTTAATGGCTTTGTATCCGTCTTTTTCATTCACACCGTATGGTCGAAGTTCGTTGCCGAGTATTGTTTTAACGACACTGGTTTTATTATTAGTGACGTTACTGAGCTTTCCAAGTTATGCACATAAAGTAATGTCGGGAGAGCTGGCTAAGCATTTAAAGGCCATAAATTACGGCTCTAAATCGGATGATAAATGGGTACAACCAAGTCTTCATGAACAACAGCAGTTTGAGGCCGGATTTGCAGCTTTTATTTCGCAAAACTACCCGCTAGCCCAAGAGTTAGTCGCGCCAATTGGATATGACGTAGCACAGTTTTTTGATACCAATACACAAACCACATATTATTTATTGCAAGAGCGTGCCACATTACCAAGTGCAGATTTCCGTGGTGGTGGTACGTACATTTATAACCCAAATGGATTAAACGCTATTTTACAAGCGCCACACCCCAAAAGAGACTCATTTACAGGTACGCAAGCCATTGATGCATTTCTATTTACTGAAACTAAATTATTGATGCTTGCCGGTACGCGTAGAGACAGTAGTCACGCATTAAGTTCGTGCACAAATGGGCATTATGAAGCCAGCGATGTGGCACATCAAACCGACTCATATTTCAACGTGGTACACAAATACATGAGTGACTTTGACGATAACTCAGTTTTTATTCAGTACCATGGCTTTGGGAAGACAACGCTTGCTAAGTTGCAAAATCAGTGTATGACAAACAATGATCTCATGCTTAATTTGAGTGAAAGTGTGAATTACAACACAACCGAGAATGAGCAAAGTATTTTGCACTCATTACGCCGAGCTGTTGAAGAGGATGGTAAAATTGCAGCATGCGTATATGGTAATGATACAAAAAGCTTGGGCGGAACTTGGAATGTACAAGCGCGGTACACCAATGGGTCTGCCAATATATGTTCGACAAGCTCTACGGCCTCGTCGAAGCGGTTTATACATTTAGAGCAAAGTTATAACGTCCGTAAGTTTCATCGAGATGACATGCAAAAATACTTGAAGAAAGCTTTAGAAAACCACTTTTTGTAAGTAAGTTGTTGTTTTATATTTGCTATTTTAGTGTCGATAGCGATGCGTAGTAAAAGGTTACAAATTTAAACTTATTTTACTTGTTACTCACTATTATGTCGGTATAGTTTGTCCTCACATTTGGAATGTTTCGTTAAACACTGAGTTGAGTGAGTATATGCAATTAGTTGATTTAAACCCTGAAGATAGCCATGTTATTGAATTATTCTCAGAAATAGATCGATTAATGAATTCCTTATATCCCGTGGCAAGTGCACAGTCACTTGAATTACCAGAATTAAAACAACCGAACGTACATGGCATTGGCTTAATGAACGATGATGGCATCGTTGCGTGTGGTGCAATTGTAAAGCAGTTTGATAATACCCTGTACGGAGAGCTTAAACGGTTATATGTGAAGCCGAGTTACCGTGGTAAAGGGTTATCTCGTCGTATAATGCAAACACTTTTACATTATGCTGGCGAAGCACAAATTCCCCTTATGCGATTAGAAACCGGTAGTAAACAAACAGAAGCGATCAACTTGTATGAAAGTCTCGGGTTTTCTCGATGTGAAAGGTTTGGTTTGTATCGTGACAATTCGTTAAGTGTGTTTATGGAATTGCCATTAAACTCGTAGGTAGTTGAAGTGGGGATTAGGCGTCAATACGTGTATTTCTGCGATAGTGTCTAATTCAATGAGTATGGGTTGTTCATCACATACTATGCATATGCACTGTTGTCGTTGCTGATTATATTGTGTATCAAGGGCCCTACCTTGGTAGTTATCCGCCGAGCGAGTTGTTATTTTGATTGAATAGTTATACAGGCAAGCTATTTCAATAAAATCATGATCATCACATGTCATTACTTGGTTTACCCTTGTGTGGTTATTCATCGTACTACGCTATTTAATCCGTAAAACGTGCAAATGTCACGCATTACATCTTTCTATTATTGTCTCATATCTGCTTTGACTAAAATTTGATACACAACTTTTTAATACATTGACTTGCTATCTTAGCATTGCTTTTAAAGCGCAGAGATTAATATTTGAATTCAATGTTATCGCTTACTTTCAAGATAGGAGATATAGGCTACACTCATTATCTACTAAGTTTTAGCTCGCTCATAATCGTTTGTTTTTAATCTAGGTAAGGAGGCCCAATGCGTATACTCGTAGTTGATGATATGGCATCTATGCGACATGTGATGATAAATATGTTACGCCACGTTGGGTTTAAAGATATTGATGAGGCGGTTGATGGTTATCAAGCAATGGTCTTACTAAAAAGTCGGCCATATGATTTAGTTATCTCTGATTTAAATATGCCTAAGATTGATGGACTACAATTATTGCAAGCGATCAGGCAAGATCGAATATTAGCGAATACACCTTTGCTAATGGTGACTTGCGAAAGTGATAAAGAAAAAGTACAGCAAGCGTTGTTAGCGAAAGTAAATGGCTTTGTGATCAAGCCTTTTAACATGAACACATTAGAAAAACAGCTTAATCGATTGCACTTGTTGGAGTAGATGTAAAACCCCTTTACAGCTTGAGGTATTGATTAGGTGTCAAGCCAAGTATTTTTTTAAATTCTTTAATTAAATGAGCCTGGTCGGTGAGACCGAGCAATGTAATTACATCATATATATCAATTTTTTCCTCTTCTAACAGTTGCAAAGCATGTATACAGCGTTGCTTTCTGAGCAACCATTTAGGTGCTAGGCCAATATGTTTAATACATAGCCTTTGCAATGTTCTGACTGACAATTGAGATTGCTTGGCCCATTGATCAACGGTATTTATGGTGGGGTTGTTTGCTAGAATTTGCCAAGTTCTATTCATTTTTTCTTGTGAATCGTCAGGTTGTGGAAGATGTGACAGAAGCTGGTTGAGAGTTGTAATACATATTTGATGATTTTCCGTGTTATGCAGTGCATCACTTTGGCATTCATCAAAAAGAAAACCACTATTAAAATGCAAATTTTGCAGCTCCTGATGAGGATACGGAAGTATTGTATTGAGTGCACCGACACGAAACTTCACACCAATTAAGGTTTTGCTACCCTGTAACGGCGTTTCATATGCGTGCGTCATAACACCCGTACAATATAGACTTTGCTGGTCAAAAATTAAATGCATATTAGGGCTAGGTAAATTTCGCTGTATCCAAGTAGCTCCACATTCGAGTTGCCATGATACAAACCAATAGCAATCAACGAGACGTTTTAAGTTTTCAGATGGTTGATACTTTTTTAGATTATAATTAAGTGTGCTTTTGTTGGCATGGTATACGCCTGAACTAGGTTTGGAATGAGTATTAAGTTGTCGCATTTTTACAATTACCAACAGAGAAGGTTTTGTAATCTTGCCATACACCGTGAATTATAGGAAAAGTTATGACAAAATTTACCATAGAAAGTTGGCAAGAGAGTGATATCTGCAAAGAAAGCATGAATGAAACGACTATACGCAGCGCCACGATTAAAAAACACTATATAGGTGTTTTGCAAGGCAACTCCATAACGCATTATAGTTTATGCTATTTGCCCGATGGCAGTGCGGTCTTTACTGGAATAGAAGTTTTTACTGGTGAATACAACAACTGCAACGGACAGTTTGCACTATCTCATGAAGGGAAATTCGAAAAGGGCGAGGCCAAAGGTTCTTTAACGGTTGTTGCAGGCAGTGGAATTGGACAGCTGAAAACCATATCTGGCCATGCTCACTTTTGTGCCGGAGAACAAAGTGAGCATGAATTACATACGTCGTTTACACTGTAAAAAAACCGACTAATGTGGGTCTTTTGTTGAGCGTTGCTTTTGCATAAAGATGGTTACTTCGGCCATTACGATGCCAAACTTACTGATATAAGAACGGTTTACAATAGTATCGCTATCAAACGCCCACATCCAGTCGTCAAAGTGTACGGTGTAACTTGTACTATTAACCGGTAGCTCCATGTTGTAACTCCATTGCATGGCATTGCCGTACACTCTGCCTGTTGCGTTATTTTTTATATCAGATGCAGTGCCTCGAAACTGTTTAGCACCGTCTTTTTCAATTTTCCATACTCGCTTTAGTGTGCCGTTACCGACACCGTATTTGAACGTTTCATCAAGGGTAAGTACATTATTGTTGCTCACGCTACCGCGAATATTAACGGTGAACCTCTGTATGAGTTGGCCGGACCTATCTTGTACTATACCCCAAGCTTTTACGTCTGAATTGAAAAACTTGAATGGGTCGAAATATGGTGTAGCATCTTCATACACCTCACCTTTAATCGATACACCGCAGCCACTGATTATCATACATAGCGTTGCAGCAAATAACCCTTTTTTCATGGTGCTTCCTCAAGTGCCAATAATTCTTTTCTCATCATCGGCTCCGATGTGCGTTCGTTAAGCCAAATGGCAAAAAAGTGCGTGGTAAACTCAGTGTCACTGACTTGACCAATGAGCTGATCATCATTGTAAAAAACGCTTTCTCCGGCTGCATTTCTAACACCTAATAATTGAGTGCCATTTTTAACATCAGGAAAAATGTTTTGCATAGTAACCCGCCATCGCTGTAATTTTTGATGATTGTTAAAACCTTGTTTTTCCATCTCATCAATCGAACGGTTAGCGATATCATGTCCAGACAAGTCTCTTAAGTAATTGAGTTTTAAAGCAAATGGTTTAGCAGCATCGTAGTGGCCATTTTGAGCATAGAGCGTTGCATCATAAATATCCCAAAATAAATAACTCATACGGCTTGTACTTCCTACTGCCTTCGGGTTTTCTATGAATAAGCTCATAGGGGTTGCGTATACCAACTTTAAATTCATTAGCATGGCAATGACAAACGCTATGGTTTTCATCTTGGATGTCCTTAATACGGAAGGTTTTTATACATACGTAATGTAAGGTGCTGTTGGTTCACTCACTCCTCAGTAATATGATCAAAGACTGTGTGTAGTGTATTTTTGAACCACATAATTTTTGGATCTTGTAGACGAGTTTTATGTATATAAAACTTTAAGTTGTAGTTTGGCACCGCGACAGGAGGTTGATGTATCTTTAAGGCCAATTGTTTTTTGACGAAACGGGCGTAATGTTGCGGTAATGTCAGTAACCAACTGGTGTTATTGACCATATAGGGTGCATTTAGTACATAGGGGGTCGTCAGTGCTATTTTCCGTATTGCTCTATGCTTGACGAGTGCTTTATCTACGACTCCTCTCCCCTCGTTCCAAGGTGCGATCAAGACATGTTGATATGCAATAAAATCGTCTAAAGAAATGCTCTTTTGATCAGCAAGCGGGTGCTGTATAGACATGACAGTAACATAATTGTCTGCAAACCAAGTCACACCTGAAATGCTTTGTGAAAGCTCAGCTTGGTGAGCAAAGCCACACGCAAGATCAATTTTCCCAGATTTCAATTTTTCTTCAGGGATCCGCTGTTCAAGTGAAACGAGTCGAATTGAGATATTGGGGTGATAACGTTGAATGTGCTCTAGCAATGGTTGCATGCACCATGCTGTGTAATCTGTTACAGCAATAACATAAGTTGTATCGGCGTTGGGGTTGAATTGCTCAATCGGTGTTAGTCCCAATTGCAATATCTCCATTGCTGGCAATATTTTTGCCGCTAAGTTTTCTGAAAACAGTGTTGGTTCCATTTTATTTTCGATGCGAATAAATAGGTCATTATTGAGTTTTTGCCGTAATCTAGTTAATGCGTGACTGCATGCAGATTGACTGATGTTTAACACATCAGCGGTATCACTGACTGAACCCGTTTGATACAAAACGGAAAAAAGTTTGAGTAAGTTTAAATCTATATTTGATATATTATGCATGGAATTCATTCGCTCAGTGCAATATATGCACTTAATACATGTGTTTTTTTAGCATACACTGAGGTTTGTTAATTCACTAAGGGAAAACCATAATGACACTGCAAATACGTGTAGCTGAGCAGTCTGATGCTGCAACGATTCTACATTTTATCAATGAGCTTGCTATCTATGAAAAAGAACCCGAGGCGGTGCTTAACTCAATAGCTGATATCGAAGAGAAGTTATTTGGAGAAGATGTGCGCGCTCACGCATTGATTTGTGAAGAGCAAGGGGAAGCCATAGGGTTTGCGGTTTACTTTTTTAATTATTCAACTTGGCTTGGGAAGTACGGGCTTTATTTAGAGGATTTATATGTCGCTCAAAATAAGCGTGGTAATGGCGCAGGTAAAGCTATTATGAAATATCTAGCCCGCCTGGCGATTGAAAAAGATTGCGGCCGTTTTGAGTGGGTGGTTTTAGATTGGAATCAGCCCGCGATTGATTTTTATCATAGCATTGGCGCCAAGCAGCAAAACGAATGGATAATTAATCGTTTGTCAGGAGAAGAGTTGCACGCTTTTGCATTTGAGTCATAAATTTGATTTATAATTGTGACTGAGTGACTTTTTTATTGGGCGCTTCATATGCATCTTGGCTAGAAGCGTCTTCCCGCCTGATCAAAAAGCTGCAAATACTCCCGATCACGAAAAATATGCCATACATTGAACCGATATAGACCCAGTCGGTTTGTTTGATAAGCAGCATAACCCGAGTGCCATCGTTAATTATGAAAACATTAATAACGGCAATCAAAAATACAAGTCGATAATAGAAGTAATTCCCTAAGTGACTTGCAAAAGCACTTATCAGTAGTGAGAAAAGACATAAGTAAAAGCCTATGACAGATAAAGCACCTGTTTGATAGCTGGGGAGTAACGCAGATAAAGCGAGTATAATCGCTGCCCAACCAGTAATTTTATAAAGCATATTCAAATCCTTTGAAAATGTTAATGTTATTATTATTATGGTGTGTTGATGGAATTATGCGTAATAAATCAAAAATACGCAATTGGATTCCGGGTTTATTTAACTTTTGTTATAACTTTGTGTGTTATTTTTTGCAGTTCTGGTAGTAGCTCGTTACTAAACCAAGGGTTTTTTTTCAACCAATGCTGATTCCTGGGACTTGGATGAGGCAGAGCAATCATGCTCGGAAGCAGAGATTGCCAAACGCGCGTTTGTTCCGTGACACTTGTAAAATTTGGAAAATGATATTGTTGAGCATATTGACCGATAACAATAGTCAGTTTTACTTGTGAGAATTGTTTCAGCAATTGTGAGCGCCAAGTTTTTGCGCAAATAGGAGGGGGGGGTAGATCTCCACTGCTCCCTTTGCCAGGGTAACAAAACGCCATGGGTACAATGGCGAATAGACTCGGATCGTAAAAAGTACGTTCCGTCACATTTAACCATGCTCTGAGTCGACTTCCACTGGCATCATTAAATGGTTTACTTGTTAGATGGACAGTTTTACTTGGCGCCTGTCCTGCGATAAGAATACGTGCACTTTCATTACCTTGAACAACTGGATTAGCACCTAGCTGCAAAGTGTCATGGCAAATTCTACATTTTTTAATATCATCAAAAATAGTCACAATAATGTCGTGCCTTACCTATCGCCATGGCATACGAATACCTTACGAAAGTATACACTGATTTTTACGTATTTCTTGATAGTTTGGGATTTGCGTAGGCAGTTTCTAAATAAACTTTCGAATATGCCATATTTACATATAAATACAAATGAGAATGACTATCTTTTTTGTGTCTAATTTAGCATAATTTATTTTTCAATTTGTTATTTCCTAGGGTTTTATAGTGGTTATACCCCAATTTAGTGCTTGGTTTCAAAGTGCTGCATTTTTAGTGTGCTCACGGTTTCTTGCGGCAATTCTCGGTGGCTATATATTTTCAGCAATATCAGTATCTCTTTTAGCTGTATTAGTGCCTCTATCTAAAACAGACTCCGTGTTACTCGCTGTGAGCTTGAGTGTTTTAGTGTATACATGTGTATTTATATGGGTGTTTAGTGTGCGCTCGCTCGTGAAAATATATGGCTGGTTAATTGCGTTAAGCGCAAGTCAGATTTTCTTGCTGGCTGTTATCAAAGGTTGGTTATGAAAGAGAATTTTTTCCGTTCAATGACATGGTTGCATACTTGGACTGGCTTACTCGTGTGTTGGCTATTATTTCTGATTTTCTTTGCTGGGACACTGAGTTTTTTTCGTCATGAAATTACGTTATGGGCACAGCCCGCCGCACACGATGTGCAGCCGCAATTAAATCGCGTTGCAGCTCAAAGGCAGCAGATTAGTACAGCTTTAGAGCACTTAGCTATGAAAGCGCCTGAGGCCGAAACGTGGTGGGTAGGTTTACCTAATGAGCGTAATCATACCATGGCCGTTTCATACCGAGAGAAGGGCGACGATGGGGTTCGAGGTAAATGGCAAGATAACTACATGGATCCTAATTCACAGTCGATCCTTGCTGAGTATCGAGATACCAAAGGCGGACATTTTTTTTATAGGTTGCATTTTGACTTGCACTATATGGATCGCACGGTTGCCCGGTGGATTGTGTCATTCGCTAGCTTGTTTATGTTAATTGGCTTAATTTCGGGTGTGGTGATTCACAAGCGCATTTTTAAAGATATGTTTCAATTTCGCAGTGCAAAGGGAGTTCGTACGTGGCTAGATGCGCATAACTTATCGTCTGTCTTGGCGCTACCTTTTCATATTATGATCACATATACCGGTTTAGTAACGCTCATTTTCATGTTGTTCCCTTATCCAGCTATGACACAGTATGAAGGAGGAAATCGCGCTTTTTTTGCAGACCTTAACTCTGCGAGGCAACATGCTGATGCAACAGGTAAACAAGTCGAAATGTTACCCATGAAACAGCTTGTAGATCAATTTTATACTAACTGGCCAAACGTAGATATAAAGCGCGTTATTTTAGATCACCCTTTTGATGAAACTGCGATTGTGAAATTTTATGCGAACACCGGTACTCAAGTACAAGATGAGATGCCTGTGTGGGTATATAGTGCGGTCACTGGAGAATTAAAGACGTCGGCAAATACTGATTTATCACCGAGTGAAACATTATATGATGGCATGATTGCTTTACATACTGGGCGTTTGGCTTTACCTGGGTTGCGATGGTTGTATTTTATTTGTGGTATTGCTGGTTGTGTGATGATTGCAAGTGGTGCTGTAATGTGGGCGAAACGAATTCGCGCTCGTATGAAATCCAATGAGCAACCAGGTTTGGGCTTAAAGCTGGTTGAGGCATTGAACTTGGCTACGCTGATGGGGTTACCTGTTGCGACGACTGCATTTTTCTATGCAAATCGACTATTACCTAATGATTTATCTAATCGTGCAGATATGGAGGTACATCTATTTTTTGTGACTTGGCTTTGTGTGACCGTGTTTGCTATATACCGAGCGGGTACAAAACAGTGGAAACAGTTGGCACAACTCAATGTTATTTTGTGGCTTTTGTTACCTATTTGCAATGCCCTTACGACACAAGGAAACCTGATCAGCTATCTACTCGAACAGCAGTGGATATTGGCAGGTTTTGACTTGCTTTGTATCTTGACCGCGTTCGGCTTTTTTATACAAATGAACAAACTTGCAACACAAGAAAAAGCAAATGTCGTTGGTACATTTAAGTTGAAGGAGAGAAACACATGACACAGTTACTTGCTTTTTTGCTGTGCTTTACAAGCTTCTCTTGTTTTGCATTGATAAAAAATAGTCACTGTAAAGCTGTATTTGCTAAAAGGGTTGATGCAGTGCTGGGGCGGCGAATGCTTATGATTGCGTGGTGTGCTTTAATCGCAAGCGTTATAATAAGTCTCTGGGATCTTGCTGGATATGGTGGTGTGTTGTTTTGTGGCTATATGGCTATATCAATCATTTTGCTGGCTTTGTTATTAAGTTATCATCCCACTAAATTGAGATCACTAATATACGTACTGCCAACTTTAATCAGTACAACATGCATAGGTTTATTGCTTTAATCACGGATATTACTGCTTACTTTGCATTATTAAGGCTTATTTTCCATAACGAGTTGATTCAAGCCTTATAGAGATCACTATATTACCAACTAAGCTTAGTAATATAGTGATCTCAGTTTAAACTCCCTTCTTTTTGTTAGTAAAAATGTGATCTATTCAGCACATTTCTGAACTCATCTTAGTAAAAATCTGATCTTTAACTAGTTTTGAATTATATCAGTAAGTAAAATAGTGATCTCAAGGAGGCTTGGACATACTATCTAGCGCTTGTAGACTTATAAATCGAGGAAATATTTGACTTAGCAGAGCATTAAGTTGGTAAAATCATGATCTAAAAGGATTTGCTTAGTAAAATAATGATCTACCTTTGTACCTAGTTGGTAAAATACCGATCTAATGAATACATGTTGGTAAAATGGTGATCTGAAAGAGTGAATATTTAAACATTTGCGTGTTGAGTACTCGATTAAGTTAGTAAAATATTGATCTGTACTGGGAGCGCTATTTTACTAACTTAGAAGAGTACGAGTCGTTTTCGTTATTGCTTAGCCCATGCTAATTGCATGTCCCACACATAGCGATGATTGGGTTTTAATGGTTGTTGACTATCGTCAATATACTCTAATACGTTACGCGCCTTACCTAATGTTGCATCTCGGCCAAAGAGGTAGCTTTGTTCTTTTACGATGCTGAGGTACGCTTTATTTAATGCCAGTGCTCGAGTAGGCGAAGGCGTGATTAACTCATATAAGTTGGTTGCTGAGGTCACTTTTTTTATGTCAACCTGTCCATCTTTAGTGAACCAACGCATCAACATTTCTTGATTTTGTCTAAACTCGTCCCCTCCTCCAACACGCTGCATGTAGGTTAAAAACTCCCCCTGAGACTCCCCTTTGTTGGGCACATCAGTCATTGATTTTAAATCGATATAGCCCCAGCCTGCTGCGCCAGTGACTTTTCTAGCAAATGAAAATGTCTGGTCGTATGTCGCGCCAACTGTTTTGTGACAGCCATTACAAAATGCCAATTCTTGTTTATGCTGTGGTCTTAATTTTCCTTGTCCATCTTCAATATACCCATTAATTGTCCAGCCAAAGCTGTTATTGATACCAGCGTCACCTAAATACAGTGTTTGTGGCAAATTTTCGAATGCTTTCTCTTTAGCCTCACGATAGTAAGAAGTAGCAAGCTCTTGTTTTGATTTGAAATTGTGCTTTTTCATATAACGCACTTCTTTCATGCGAGGTGCATTGAATATGGTGCCGTTATCATTTACACCAATATAGCGTACGGTATGCAAAAACTCAGTTCCCTCAGGGTAGAGTTGGTAGGCGAGTGGTGATTGTGCATCGCCTACGTAATGCGATCGTACCTTGATGTTTTGAATAGTTGTATATTTGCCATCTTGGTTAAGGTCGATACCGATACGCTCTTCGTTTAATGGAGGCGTTGAAATATTTTTTAGGCCTTTTAGTGTCAATTCTACTAAGCTGAGATTTGCCAAATATACATCTTGATTGTACACGCCTTGCTGTTGTCTATATTCGCTTGGTAACCGGATCATGACATCACCCGTAGAACCATTAGTGGGCCAAAATGTACTTGGAAATGGCTTGTAATTAAAGGCTACCCACCCACTGCCATCTTCAGCAATACCTAGAGTGTTAAATGCTTTCTCTGGATATGCAAGGTTTTTAATGGGTGTGATCTCCCCTTTCCAATCTGTATTTGCTTGTTGGGTTTTAATGAATTCGCTGTAATTATCTTGATTAATCCAATCAAGAATTACGTCATCCGAAATACCACTGATTAAGTGTGTGCGATCAATAAATAGATTTTTCCAATGGTTTTTTGCGCCAAGGTCTGAGAACTCATACGCACCTTGTAAATTACCATCGGCCATTTGGTTTGGTCTGTGTTGATCTGTTGTGTCAGTTTGGTGGCAGGCATAGCAAGGGTTGTTTACGCCGTCCGTTTTAGTATAACACTGCGGCGGGATCACTGACTCTGCATTATAAGTTTCATTGTGTTTCATATAATCCAGCGCAGGGATATTATCGCCAGGTTGATACGGGGCTGAGGTTGCGGTAATAACAGGTGATTGAGTCGTTGGTAAGCTATGCTCGGAGCACCCAAGTAAAAGCGTTGCTGGTATAAGTAATAGAATAAGTACGTGGCATTTCATTTTTATGACTTCTATTTTTGCTGCGAAAAAAGCGGTAACACCCTGGTTACCGCTATTGCGAGTAATAAGTAATTACACTATTTAGATTTTGGGTCGTACATCCATAGCGTATTGTTTTCTTGAAAACCATCTTCACCAATGAGAATGCGCCCATCTCGCATCACTATGACATTATCAGGCTGTGATAGCTGATTGACATCACAACGTTCAGCACCGGTGAGACTTGAGCGATATGTACCTCCCATAACGACGGGCTCAATACGAGTTAGGTTATAGTTGCTATCAATTGCTGCGCGATAAACACCACCACAATCTTTTACGCGTGGAGAGAGTTGGATGTCGCCTTCACTATCGGTCATGGTGTTATCTAAATCTGCAATGCCAATATACATATAGGCACTTTTAACAATTTCGTCAGCAATAACATCTTGGCCGGTAACGGCTTCCAGTACACGATCATGGTTGATGCTGATCCCTTCGAGTTTACGCCACTCAGCTGTAGCGCCTTTTAACTTAGCTGCTTGTCGTGATTCTAAAAAGGCAACTCGGTCGTCCATAGGCTTACCAGCAGTAATTGGGCTGCCACCTTCTGCAACGGATGGATAGGTTGCTTTACCATCAACCCATGCCTGTACATCAGCAACAGAAATGTAGCTGGTTTTGCCTTCTACATAGTCAGCGCTGGTAATATCATCATATTGCGCTACCCATGTTTCTATCTGTGCATTCGTATTAGACGCTAATTCTACCCACTCAATGTCAAACCCAGTAACGGCCGGATCACTAAGCCCAGTATCTTGGGTTAACTTTGCACCATATAATGTGCCTGAACTGAGGTCTTCAGGCTGATCTGCAATGAATTTAAATAGTACGCCGCCGGTATCATCTTGTGATGAATACACTGTTTTACGGTCAGGCATCACGACTGAATTTTCATGTTCGTAGCGACCGATTGTAAAATGTTTAACAACGTCTGGTGTGTCGGTTGTTGGGTTTTGGACTTCAGCGATATATCCATAGCGGTAAGGGTTTGGAAATTCAGGTGCAAGAAATTGTCTGAAGTTTTCTAACCGAGAGCCCACGTCTGTGGGCTTATTCCATGTCGGATTGGTTGTGGTGTCTACTGTGGAATTTACAATCCATTCTTCAGACGTCAGGGGAGTTCCCCATGGTGAGACAGAGCCAAAGCAGTTTGCAGCTGTACCTTTAACCGAGTCAAAGTCAACCATCATTGCTTCTTCAACCGACCAAGCTCCATTGGTCGTTTTACTCATTTTCAAGCGGCTCATACCACCAGGGTAGTCTTCCCAGTTAGTAAATAAATAACCTGTGTTGTCACCAGTTGGGATAAAGCCATTAAAATCAGGCATGTTGTTTTTGATGATTTCTTGTTTTGTATTAAGGCCATATATGACACCTAATCCGCCAGACAGGCTTTTTTCGTTGAGTCCGGAGAAAGTATCACCGGTTTGACCCAGTATTTGGTATTGACCAATGGCGGATACAACCGTCTGCTGCTCAAGCGCTGATGAGGTGGCAGGTACGGGAGAGCTGACGATATTACGTGGTAATTCATTGAAGTTTACACCAGTAAGTACGCCAACAGTACCTGTATTAAAAGGTGTGTTATTGAGCGTGTCTACTTCGGTATTTGCATCATTAGGATGCTGGATATTAAAAAACAAATCCCCTTGCTTGGTTAAATGTAATCCTGTCACTTCTGCACCTGCTGGTACGGTCGCAATACGAATTAGACCAGCTCCACCATTCGTGCCATTCGTACCATTCGTACCATTCGTACCATTCGTACCATTCGTGCCATTCGTGCCATTAGTGCCTGTTTCACCTTGAACTCCTTGTTCACCGGTTACTCCTTGTGCTCCGTCATCACCATTACAAGCCGTTAGCGCTAGTGTGACGGCACTTGCGATAAGAGAATATGCTACGCGATTCATCAGTTACTCCAGATTGCTATCATTCATTATTGTTTTAAACCGAATAGCAGTGTGGAGTGGACCTGTTACATGTACCTGACAGTTATATTAATTTTTTCAGACAGTTATAATACATTGATTGGTCAGGGGTTATTGACTGACTGTAAAGGGGGTTTACATATTCCTTAATTTAGTGTGATTCAAATAAATCAGAGATTGAACATCAAATCCTTTTGCTTGCGCCGTTGTTTTAAAGTGTTCAAGACGTTGTGTCGAAACCGTGGGAGTGCGAGAGAGTAGCCACAAATACTTTTTATTGTAACTGGTTACATAGGCAAATTGGTATTGCTGATGATCAAGTTCAAATATAATATAAGAACCATAAAAAGGGCCAAAAAAAGACACTTTCAAATGGCCTATAGAGGTATTGTGGGCAAATTTCGCAGTGCCAATAGCTTGTTTCCATTTAGACTTTTCTTCAATGTAGCCTTGGTTTATGACTTGAACTGTACCGTCCGATAATACCTTATAATTTGCTGTTACGTGACTCATCCCTCTTTCAAACCGATGGTCAAGTCTGGCAATTTCATACCATTTACCTTGATATTTTCCTATATCTAAATTAGTAACGGGTTTGACTCCCTGAGGAATGCCGGTACAGGCGCTTAGTACACATGTTAAGGTGAATATTATCATTTTAAGCATGGTGACTCTGCCTCGATTTATCGTTTTGAATTAATGCAAATTAAAGTAGGTTACGATTACAATAAGGGGTAAGATCACTATTTTACCTACCAACAATGATAGAGATTATATTATGCAAATTTGGGTTGATGCTGACGCCTGTCCTACACCGATAAAAGAGATTATCTTTCGCGCTGCTGAGCGAACTCAAACGCCAACAACCTTAGTCGCAAATCATGCCATGAGGGTCCCTGCGACGCGCTTTGTAAGTTTGTTACGGGTCAGCCAAGGCTTTGATATCGCAGACAATGAAATTGTGAAACGTGTGCAAGCAGGTGATATTGTCATTACCTCTGATATCCCTTTGGCTGCAGAGGTTGTAGAGCTCAATGTACATGCAATAAACCCCAGAGGAGAAGAGTACACTGAGCATAATATTAAGTCGATTTTAAATATGCGTGATTTTATGGATACCATGCGCAGTAGCGGCGTAGAAATGAGTGGCGGCCCAGCAAAGCTATCAGCAACGGATAAACAAGCATTTGGCAATGCACTAGATCGTATTCTGCAACGCGCCAAATCATGAAAATACTAACTCATGGTTTTGGTGTGAAAAACGGCATATTTGCTGTTTATATTGAACGCCCTCCTCCTATGTCGGAATATAATTATTTAGATATAATACAACCACTTGCCAGTGGAGAGATCACAGCTATAAATGCGGCTTGTGGTAATGGTTGGCGGAAAATATTTAATGTTTACGCTAAATTTATCGCGGAATTCAATTATAAAGATCACGATTTTACTAAGCATAAAACGTGGCAAGAATATCGAGATAAATGCTTACTGCAGCAACATAGTAATGAGGTTTTGCTATTCAGCCCCCCTAATTTTGCTGATAAAAGCTACAAGTATCACATTATTGCAGGTCGAGGTTATGCAAAAAAAATATTACGAGATCATATTTTTACCAACTCTTTGGTATGGATAGACGAAGAGTTTGCTATTGATCCAAAGTTAAATTTGGTGATTTGCCCTTATTTTGATTATAGGCAACTTAGCAATATCAAAATCAGTAAATTATGTGGCATTTTGAAAAGCCTAGACTAATCTCAAATTAATATTGTTGGAAAAAGAGTCATTGTTAGGGAATGAAAATACTCGTTGTGGATGATATGCCCTTAATGCGTCATGTGTTGATAAACATGCTGAGGCGGCTTGAATACGCTGATATTACCGAAGCAACCGACGGTATTCAGGCTATGTCATACTTAAAGAAACAGACATTTGATTTGTTAGTGACAGATTTAAATATGCCGAAAATGGACGGCTCAACGTTAATTGATAAAGTTAAGCATGAACTAAACTGTGCTGATACAGCCATATTGGTCGTCACATGTGAAGATAATAAGCGAATATTGCTCAAACTAATCTCTGCTAAAATTGACGGTATAATGGTGAAACCGTTTTGCTTAAAAACACTCGAAAAGCAACTTGCTTATATTGCTACAAAGCGCGGCAAGCAAAACCAGAAAAACCAAGTGCTTTGAAGTAACAGTTTGCACTTGAGAATGCAGCTTGATCGAGTAGTTCAGCCAACCGCATTCGCTCTAGCGGGTAGAACTCGTGATTTAAGTTGTGCCGCATGCGTTGCTCCCCTACTTCAGTTAACCCCAAACTTCGACACATTAATAGCTGAGACTCTCGCTCAAATTGTGTTTCTGGGGAAACTAAATCGGCTAGAAAAAGAGGTGCTTTAGGCTGTAGATTTCGGTGAATCGATTTAAGTAATGCGTGCTTTTCTCCTGTATCAGGTAAAAAGTGCATGACGAGTAAGCAAATTGCAGCGTCAACGGGCGTATCTAGTACTGAGAGTGCGCCATAGTGAAATGTAACGCGTGAAGCAAGGCCGTGATGTGTAAGTTGTAGCTTAGCTATATTGAGCATGTCACAAGAAATATCTTGAGCAACAAAGTGCCAGCTGTTGTTATGCTGAGCAAGCTCAATAATATCTTTACCTGTGCCAGCACCAATTACGAGAATCGTTGATTCATCAGGCAATAAAGTAACCAGTTGTGCCGCTGTTAGTTGATGTAACAACTCATAGCCTGGTACCAACTTAATAATGTTTGAATCATATCGCTTAGCTTCATCACCCTGAAAATGAGGCATGGTTTTATCCTTTTACCGTAATACTTGAATAGCCGCCAGGTTGTTTTTTAACATGTATTTGTGTAGCAACGCGTTCGGTCATTTCACTCACATGAGAGATAACACCTACTTTGCGTCCTTGTGCTTGAAGTGAGTCTAGCGCATCTAGCGCAACACTCAATGTTTCGGGGTCTAAAGTCCCGAAGCCTTCATCAATAAACAATGAACCAATTTTTACTTTATTTGATGATAATGACGCAAGTCCCAATGCCAATGCTAAAGAAACTAAGAAAGATTCTCCACCAGAGAGGGTATTAACAGAACGTTGTTCATCTGCCATGTCTTTATCAATAATTGCAATGTCTAGAGATTGACCAATCACACTGAGTTTATAGCGTTTGGATAAATTCTTTAGATGAAGGTTTGCATATTGCAATAGTATTCTTAAAGTTTGCGTTTGCGCGATATTACGAAGTTTCTTTCCGGTGGCATCGCCTAATAGCTTATCGAGCAAGTGCCAATGTTCATACGTCGCTTGTTGTTGTAACAGTTGCACTTTTCTCGTCTGCAGTTGTTTGGTGTTTTGAGTATGCTGTGTCAGTTGCGTATTACATTCTAGCCATAGGTTTTGAGTTACTTCTCGTTGTGTATTGAGCTCGTGATATTGTTCTTCTAGCGCACTCAATGGTAAATCAGTGAGAGCGAGTTGTTGGTGCTCAAGGTGTTCGCTTTGCAAGTGCGTTAAGGTTGCTTGTGTTTGATTCTGTTGTACTTTTAACTGCTCAAGTAATGCTTTTAATTTTACGAACTGAGTGTTGTCTTGAGACAAAATATCAAGTACGAGAGTGCTATTTAATTGAGGGTAATCCTGCTGCTGGACTAAAATCCAGTCATTAAAGCGTTGCTCAACAATGTGCTGTTGTTCATTGTTTTGGCGTATTTGTTGTTGTAAGTTATCAAGCTTTAAGGTTTTTTCTTGCTGTGCTTGAGTAAGCTGCACTAAGGTATTTTGCAGTTTTTGTTGCTCGCTTTCAGCATGTTCAAGCGTATTTTGTAATCGCTGATGCCACTGGTCTGGGCTGTCATCTAGAGGCAATAACAGCGCCCGTTCAGCATTTAATTGGTGTGATAAAGCAGTTAAGGTATCAACGGTACTTTGCGTTCTTTCCAAATGTAGGCGTTGTTCCTTTATTTGAATCATGGTAACACTTAATTCATTTTTTAGCGTCAGTAGCTTGGCATTACACTCATTTAATTGAGTGTCTGTTGTTTGCAATAGCGTGATACGGCTATCAAGCTCAGATAGAGCTTGTTGGTTGTTTGTTGAGAATACATTCCACCAATTTGGGTCCGTAAATAAAGTATGTGCTTGGTTGTACAATGCAGTTATATCATGACTTACCCGCGTAAGCTGTTGTGTATTATGCTGCTGTGTTTGCTCATTAGAGTGAAGTGATTTATCTAGGTCTTGTAGGGCTGATTGAGTTACTTGTAATTGGCTTTGATAAAGCTGAAATTGTTGCCAAGCAGCCTGCTGTTGTTGTGTTAGTGCACTGTATTGTTTTAGTTGCGATTCTATAGAATCTAGTTCTGATAAACAGTCTTGTGTCGTCCAATCAGCAATGTCGTCAAGTGTGGCTAATTGGTCTTTAACCTGCTGCCACTTTTGCTTGAGTTGGGCCTGTTGTTGTAGCGTTACTTGCAGCTGAGCGTTAATTTGTTCTATTGCACCAAGATGCTCAGAGTAACGTTGCTGCGCTAATTGATTCGCATGTTCTGCATGTTCATTCTGCTGCTTAAAATCATTTAAGAGGTTTTGCCAATGCTCGTCAATATGTTCAACACCATATGGATGTTCAGTTGCCCCGCATACAACACATTCTTTGCCTGGCTGTAACACTGCACGTAAGGCACTGATATTTTCACTGGCACGCAATTGCACTTGATTGTAATTATCTTGTGTGAGAACAAGCCGTTGCTTCGATAATTCGGTTTGCTTTTCGGCATCCTGTAATTGTTGACTAAGTGTATGTTGTTGATGGCGTGTTTTATCTAAACGGACTTGTAATTGGATTAACTCCGCATCGATACTATTTTGTTCGTTTTTGTACGCTATGCAGTTTTGTAGTGCAAAACGACGCTTTTGCATGGCTTCATAATCGAGTTGATCTAGCGTTGTTTTTAGTTGCTCGAGTTGACTTTCGGTCTGGTCATTGTCGGCTTGATGTTGAGCGAGTTTCGTCAATAGAGGGGCGCGTTGTTCGCTCAGCTTTACATGTTGCTGCACTGCGTCATTGTACTGTGTTTGTGTATCGTGCTGTTGCTGCGTTAATTGCGTTAATTGAGTGAGTAATACACTTAAGTGCTGCCAATGCGGTAATACTTGAGTGCCATTAGGGTCTGCCTCTAGGATTGTGTGCAGGCTGGTTTGAGTGACGGTGTTTTCATTTAAATCTTTGTGTAAGTTATGTTGTTGTTGTGTGGTTTGCGCCAATGTAGAGTGGGCTTTCTCAGCGAGCAGCTTTGCATTAGTCAGTTGAGAGTGGTTCTCTGAACGTTTGGTATCCAGTGATCTTACAGCAATAATATCTGGCTGATATCGGTTAAAATCAGACTTCGCGTGTACTGTTATTTTTGTTATTTCGAGCAGCTTTTTTTCTTGCTGAGATATGGCTTCTGCATGATCAATGGCGTTGACCTTTTTTAGTTCCGTATTTAAGGCCGTTATTTGTGAGTTTAACTGGTCGGCTTGGGTACGGTTATCAGCGATTTGTTGGACCACATCAGCTAGGTTAGCGAGTTCAAATTGGGCGGATTGGGCGGTTATTTTTTCCTTAATATCGTTTAACTTAATCGTATGGTTACTTACCTTAGAATGAAGTAATTCCCCAGCTTGTAGCCAACTTTTTTGCTGCTCGATACCTTGTTGCTGCTGTTTTAATAGTTCGAGTTCATTATGGTACTTGCGGGCTTTATTTGTGACCTCTTCCAGCTCTTCGTCAGTTAACAAAGAGTATGCTTCTAAACTAAGGCGCAGTTGTTCTAGTGCCGTTTTTTTCTGTTTGTGTTGTTCGAATATTATTTGCCCCAAGCGACTAAACTTATCAGTACCAGTTAAGCATTCGAGTAGTTGAGCTCGCTCATCGCTACTGGCTTTTAAAAATGCCGCGAACTCATGTTGAGCAAGTAATACAGCGCGTGTAAATTGATCGAAATTAAGACCGATTAACTGCTCGATTTTTTTTACCGCCGCTGACTTCTGTGCGAGTAAGGTATCATCGCCGAGTGCAAATATCTCATGTTCAGCCGTTTTGAGTCGGCCATCAACTTTATTGCGCGCGCGCGCTATTTTCCACCGGGCCATATAACGCATGTTGTCTTGGCCTTCAAAGGTGACTTCAGCGCTCCCATTAGCACACCCTCGACGTAGCAAATTTCTTGGGTCGTTTAACTTAATGTCGTCGCCATTAAAGGCTACAGTATTTTTTAAATCATTTTTAAGGCGAGCTGTTTTACCATAAAGCGCTAAGCATATTGCATCAAGTAATGTGCTCTTTCCTGCGCCAGTATCCCCTGTGATTGCAAATAAACCGCTCTGATGCAACGGGGCTTGCTCGAAGTCAATGGCGGCGTTTGTAATGGATGCTAAGTTATGTAATTTCACGCTGATAAGTTTCATTATTCACTGACCTCACTCAGAACAGCAAGGGCTTCGCAGAGACATTGCTGTACTGATGCCGGCGCACATTCATCGCTATCCATATGTTCTTTAAACGCCAAATCGAGCAGTCTTACTGGGTCGAGTTGTTCCACCTGCCCCAAATCTTCAAGTTGTGAGTCATGCTTATTATGCGTACTACTTTTGACGCGTTCGATACCGCAAAAGAGAACGTGCTTATTCGCAAGTGCGTCGTCTATTTTTGCACGGAATTGGCTATCCGTTTCATTGGCATTTAACTTAAGTCGGATATATGGTGGCGGAGCATCAATATCACACTCAAGTTGCTCAATTAAATCACATAAATCGTCCAATGTGGCGCCTCCTGTTTCAGGAAGTAAACAAACATCTTGGTGCCTAGGAATATGTATGGGGTCGACTGCAATACAAGTGTGCTTATCAAATTGCGCGATCAGCACTTGATGTTGGTAATGTCGTTCGGAGAAAGACATTGGCATCGGCGTGCCACTATAGCGAATGAATTCGCTTTTTGCGACGCGTTGTGATTTATGAAGATGTCCTAAAGCGACGTAGTCAGCGTGCTCAGTAAATACAGTTGCGCTTATGGCGTCAAATCCACCAATGGTGATGTTTCGCTCTGAGTCACTGGAAATATCACCCCCTTTGGCATGTAAGTGACCCATTACAAGTAAGGGCCCCTGTTTTATATCCATCGCGCAAGCAATACTGCTTTGATAAGCATTGTGAACTCCTTGCTGGTACGCATCGGGGTGTTGATTGTCGAGTGTTAAGTCGCCTGCACGTAGAAAAGGCATTGCAACCACTGTCAGCGGCCCATGCTGAGTGTGGAGGGTTAGAACAACATCTTCTGGACTATGTTTGTTGAATCGGCCAACAACATGGGTATCAAACGCTTGTAGTAATGGCTTCGCGGTCTCAATACGATTAGCGGAGTCATGATTACCCGCAATGATGATAATGTGTAAATTAGGGCAATGGCGTTTTGCTTGTTTAATGAAGGCGTAAAGTTGCTGTTCAGCGTGTGCTGGAGGTGTCGCGGTGTGATAAATATCACCTGAAATTAGTAACACATCAATAGCATGCTGCTTGAGTGCATTGCTTAGCCATGTTAAAAAGGCATCGTGCTCTAATGTACGATTATGTTCATAAAATTGTTGACCAAGATGCCAATCAGATGTGTGCAGTACTTTCATTAAACGTCCCTATACTCATAGAAACGCTAATATAGCATTGCAAAACGAATTTGTTTATCGAGTTATTTGCAACCAAGCAAAAATAATTATAGGTAAAACAAGTAATAACAACAAAGTAGGAGTTTTAAACAGCCTATTTTGTTTTGCCTGTTGCCTTTTTAGTGCAGATTTTTCGTTACAAGCAGCTATCTTATCTACATAAAAGTAGCCATCATCTAAGTACTGCTTGCAGTTTTGCTCATCTGCAGGGATGGCAACTAATTTTTCTTGTTTTTTTAGGATGTAAAAATCCATACTGCTCACCACATGTCTATTACTAAACGGGTATAATTAACAGAGCAAAACTAACGCCAACTTTTTGAAGTGAGTTTTACCTGAAATAAAAAAGAGCGCGATTTTAAAGATAAATTGGTCCAAATATCAACACTTTTTTTTCGCTTTCTTTATTTATTTAAAAAATAGGCATAATAACCACCAGAAATACCATAGTGGCATGCCCGCCATTGCACGAATTAGCAACAGTAAAGTCGAATTTTACTCAAGTTTCTCTTGTACTTTAGTCTGTACTACTTAATCAACGCTGAATACCCTTTTTATAGGGTGTTTCTATATTTGTTACATTATATCAATATAACGAACAAAAATAGCTGTTTGCGCCACCGCTTATTTGGTAAGTTAGCTTTTATTTTTTGTTTGAATAAAGCGTATAGATAAAACGCGACGGGCAAGCATGTTCCCACTTTTTCAATTTATAACTGAGTGTTGTTGGGTTAATAAGTCGGTATGAAAAAGCAACTTAACCAAACAACCCATATTTTTGGTATTTCAAGGTGATGGTTTTTGATGAACACTAAATTGCTAATAATGTCTTTGCTGTTTGTTTCTTCGTCTGGGGTCGCACACCAATTAAAGTCAGCCAAAACGACTGTACATATAAACCGTGTTAATGGTCACGTTGAAGTGTTACATCGATATTATGTCCACGATGTAGAGCACGCTGCAGAGGTTTTATTTGGTACTAACACGGATATATTTACCAATATGGAAACTCAAAAAAGATTTGCTGATTATGTTAGAGAGCATGTCCACTTTAAAGTAGCGGGAGGCAAGCGCTTGTCTCTTGTTAATTTGGGGACACATATTGATGGGGCGTTTTTTATTGTGTATCAAGAAACTCAATCATCAGGAAAACATGCTATTGTGAGTATGCAAAATCGTGTTTTGCAGGATATTTGGCCAGAGCAAATTAATATGGTGTATTTTGAAGAAAAAGGCAGCATTCGCTCTTTGCACTTTGATAAGGGGGATGACTGGCTACCAATTATTTTTAATGAAGCCCGTTAGTTATGGCTCATAGCATAGTGAGAAAATTTCATCAACAAGTGATCTTTGCAAGTGGTGATAACGTAAACTAAAGTTAAATTCAAAATAGCTGAGAGGGCAAGGAATATTATGGCTCAAGCGACAGTACAACACAAATCGTCTAGTGTAGTCTCGTCATCTGAAATAAAGGGAGTTATATTTGACTTAGATGGCACCTTGGTAAGCTCTGGGCTTGACTTTTCTATCATCAAAGCTCAAGTCGGCTGCCCACATGAGCAAGACCTGCTTACATATATTGATAATTTACCTTCGCCTTACATGCGTCAAGAAGCAATGCACATTGTACATCAACATGAGTTAATGGATGCACAGACTGCTGAGTTACTACCTGGGGTACGAGATTGCCTAGAAACATTAATTGATATGAGCATTCCGATGGCCATTGTGACGCGCAATTATACAAAAGCAGCAGAGCTTAAAGTACGCCACTGCCACATTCCCATAGCGACCATGATAACCCGTGATGATGCGCCCGCTAAGCCCGATCCAACTGCATTACTGCATATTGCTAAACTGTGGCATTTTAATGCCACAAATTGTATTTATGTTGGAGATTATTTATATGATATCCAAGCTGCGCATAATGCGAGTATGAGAGCGTGTTTGTATGCACCAGAGTGCGTCCCAGCCTATGCATCGGAAGCGCAATTCGTTATGCATCATTTTAGTGAATTACCTCGCCTGATTTTATCGACTCAATGATATTATCATTGGACAAAGTGAGATCCGCTCTAGCTCATTTGACTTAGTCTTGTTAAAATCTCGGCAATTTAATTTTATAAAACGAGAATTAAGATGGGCAGAGCATTTGAAGTCCGCAAAAACGCCATGGCAAAAACGGCGGCGGCAAAAACCAAAGTAAACTCAAAATACGGAAAAGAAATTTACGTTGTCGCAAAAAATGGTGGCTCTGATCCGGATACAAACCAATCTTTACGTCGTTTAATTGAAAAAGCGAAAAAAGATCAAGTACCGGCCCATGTTATTGATAAAGCATTGGAAAAGGCAGCAGGTGGGGCAGGTGAAGACTATTCTCCAGCACGTTATGAAGGTTATGGCCCTGGTAACTGTATGGTGATTGTTGACTGTTTAACGGATAATCCGAATCGCACGATTAAAGATGTTCGATTACCATTTACAAAAACTGATTCGAAAATTGGCAGCCCAGGGTGTGTTGCACATATGTTTGATCACTTTTCAATACTTGGCTTTGCTGGTGATGACGACGAAGCTGTGCTGGAAGCGCTGATGATGGCTGATGTCGATGTAACAGATGTTGAAGTGGAAGACGGTAAAGTGTCAGTATTTGCACCTCACACAGAGTATTTCAAAGCAAAAACGGCGCTGACAGAAGCATTTCCTGACATTAATTTTGAAGTAGACGAAATTACGTTTGTACCACAAACTCAAGTTGAAATTACCAATGAAGATGATATTGCAAATTTCGAAAAGTTTATGGGTATGCTTGAAGATTGTGATGACGTGCAAAACATTTATCATAACGCGATTGTAAATTAATTATTTTTACGATTGGGTTATTTTAAAAACCGGGCTCGAAGCTCGGTTTTTTTATGTCTGAATTATTCCTAACGCAATTTCACATTTGCTGACAAAATGCTAACTATTGACAACAGTTTCCTTTTTTACGCTGCACTATATTTTGGCCTTACTACTTTTTAAGCAAAGGAAAGGCATACAATGAAACTCTCGATAAAACCACTAACTCTCTTGGTTTCTAGTTTAATTTTGACGGCATGTGGTTCCAGTAGTCATGCACCGAAAATTACGTTAGAAAAAACGAGCTTTACCGCAATCGCAACAACACACTTAACAATTACTGCTGATATTACTGATGAAGATAATGACCTAAATGCAATTGAGTGGCAACAAGTTCAAGGGCCCGGTACTACAGAGTTTGTCGATCAAACGGTAGGCTCTAATAAAATGACTTTCATGTTACCGCACGAGGCCGGAGAGTACGTATATGTTGTCAGTGCCATAGATAAAAAGAACTTTAAACGCTCTGAACGTATTACGGTTCAAGTAGGTAGCTTACAAGAGCATATATTTGAACCCTTATCGACATTGTTTGATAGTACTTTTACGCAACATGAGGGTGAAATCATCAATATGGCTTCGCTCATTGATTTTGGAGACGGCATTGTTTGGCAAGATGCTGCGGGATTAGCGCAGCAAGCGACGAGACAACCAATGACACCAGAACATCAATTTAGGATCGCGAGTGTGTCAAAAACGTTATCTGCTGCGGTCACATTTAAGTTAATCGAAAAGGGGCTGTTTACGCTGGATACACCAATTGGAGCATTATTGACTGATACAGATATGCCACAAGGCTTTACGGTGGGCGATTTACATCACTCTGGCGACACTAAGCAAGGGGAAACAATCACAATAAGGCAGTTACTGGATCAGAGTACTGGAATAAGAGATTTTGTTTCTTACTTACAAGATTTTCAAGCACCAGACACGCGTGCGTTCTTAGAGGCGTTAACACAGCAAGATCATAATGTCCCTCAGCGGTGGCACTCTGATTTATTGATACAAGAGTTATTAGAGCGGGGGTTAACCAAAGAGCTAGAAACGATGCCTGGTTCAGCCTATTTATATGGGAATAGCAATTCTGATTTGTTGGCTTGGACGTTAGAAAAATTTACCGGTCAAACTTTTGAAGCTTTATTGGAGGAGCATGTTTTTTTGCCGCTTGATATGCAGCATACCTATATGGATTATCATCAAGCTAAAAAAGGACAGGGACCCATTGAACACCTCTTTATGATCCAAACGGATGCACCTGAGTATCAATATCTCAATGGTAATCATAATGTTGTAGCGTTGGGTGTTAATACGTCATTTGCTTGGGCAGGAGGGGGAATAGTTTCAACACTAGATGATTTGAACGCTTTCTTTAGCGCACTACATAGTGACCAATTTATTTTAGATGCAGCATTACGATCCGAGTTGAAGTCGTATTGGCGAAAAACAACAACAGCTGAAGAAGAGCTTGAAGGACCAACTGAGTTCTATGGTTTAGCTATGGAAAAGGTGATAGAAAAAAATTATCAAACTGTTGGTCACTCTGGATTTTGGGGGGTGTATGCATCGCATGTAACACCGCTTGATGTGCATATGTACACATGGGCAGGGCAGCCATATAGCGATGCGGCGGAAACCTTTCAAGACCAAGCGATTAAGTTATTACATAGCAAAGGTATCAATGGCACCACGGTTTTTCAGCAATAAATTGATGGTCATAAGACAACCTTATGGCCAGAGCAACAAATATAGCGTAGCTAAGTTATATTTGTTGCTATTCAATCTTGTTGGTGCGTTTGTCACAGTGCCTCTATGTAAAGGGGCTTTACAAACTTAGCGTGCGATAGCTGTGTTGTTCAATAAAGCACGGATCTCTTTGACAAGCGCAATACTGTCTTCATTGTCACCATGAACACATAATGTATCAGCAGCCAAGGGAAGGGTCTTTCCTGAATTGGTTTGTACGCTCTGATGAGCTATTAATTGTGTAACTTGAGCAAGTAAAGCTGTTTTATCATGCACCGCAGTAGGCATGCTTCTGGGGCTCAGCAGTCCATCATCTGTATATAATCGGTCAGCAAATGCTTCAAATAAAACTGCAACATTGTAGGTGTTAGCAAGTAGGCGGTGTTCACTTTGTTTGCGCGTTGCTAACATCATCAGTTTTAAATCGCTAGGGTAGTCGGCGATGGCCTGTAAAACACTGTTCAAGATAGCATTGTCACGCATCATATCATTATACAGAGCACCATGAGGTTTTACGTACTTGAGCGTAATACCATAGACTTTAGCCATACCTTCTAGGGCCGCAATCTGATAATGTAGGCAATGTATTAATTCTTGGTGTTGCATCTGCATAGAGCGTCGTCCAAAACCTTGCTTATCTGGGTAGCTTGGATGTGCCCCGACAGTTACGTTATGCTGCTTGGCGAGTTGTAATGTGGCAGCAATAACATCTGGATCTCCAGCATGAAAGCCGCAAGCTATATTTGCACAGTCAATTTCTGCCATCGCTTTCGTATCAAGACCCATTGTCCACGCACCATAGCTTTCGCCTAAGTCACAATTTAACAGCATGCTTTTACCTTTATTTGATTGCTAAGCTAACATCTTGTTGGTCGGTGACCAGCAAATGTTCAGGACTGTTAATAATACACAATTTGGGCGCTATTTTGGTAATTGCGAGTTGAGCTGTCATGTTCGATGTCCAAAAAACGGGCATGCACTTTTTATTTATGTCTATTGGTTCACCAAATACGGGTTTGTTTAAGTCATAAATACCGATGTCTTTAGGTTCGCCAAAATGTACAGGAAGGCCATGAGGTGATCGGTTAAGTGCTCCGATTTGTATTGCTTTTACAAGATCTGATGGGGTAAAAGGGCGCATACTCACCACATTAAATCCAGAAAATATTCCTGCGCTTTTACAAGGTAATGTTGAGATGTATAAAGGCAAGCCATGCAATGGGTTAATGGCTGAGCTTTTTAATCCTGCGCAATTTAGCGCATAGTCATAACTCAGGTAACTCGCTAACGCAAAAGTCACTAAATCTGCTTGCCAAATTGGAGAAAGGTCGTGTACATCTTCAATGAGTTGGCCATTTTTGAATACTCTATAACGCGGAATATCGGTACGAATATCAATATCTTTACCCAGTGATTCAAGCGTATACGCGCCCGGTGAATGACTGTAAGCCATAAGTGAACATGCATCTGGATTTAAATGGCAAAATTGTAGGAAGTCATAAGCATATTCTTTCGGTAAGATAATAATATTACATTGAGTAAAACCTGGTACAAAACCGATGGTTGGGCCTGAATAATCGCCTTCCCGGATCATTTTTCGTATCGCATGAGGTGCGGTTAATGATGCCGATGGATCCATAGTTAAGGCCCTCAGAAAATTTATTTGTTAGGCAGAGTCACTGTAACGGGTAACACACCTTGCGCGTTATCAAGTCCTAAAATTACCCGAGCTAATGCTGTAAAAGCGGGACCAGAGACCTGATTTTTATTGTCTATATCAATATTATAGGCATAGCTAGCTAAAATTGCGTCACTGATAGCCGCGTACTCTGTAATTTCGTATGGTGCACGTAAGCTAATAAATAAGACTGGCTTTTTCAGGCGCTTCGCTAAGCTCATTTGTTGGTGCAATACTTTTGGTTGGTCATGTCGAGATACACCATGATCTGATAATTCCGCTATGTCATCCATACCCCCTATTTCTACGGCACTTTGTTGTGGGCTGGCATGAGCTGCGATTATGATATCGGCGTGTTCAATCGCGTTATTGGCTGCTGTGGGGTCGAACCCTTGTAGGCTGCTACAGGTAATATGAAAGGCATGCTTACTTAACTTTTGTAATGCTTGTTCGAGTGCAATGCACTTGCGAGTATCAGGCATAATAAGGTGGAGGTGTGTTTTTTTAGGCTGGGTTGATACAGACTTTATTGGTAATAGCCCTGAATTTTTTACCTCAGTAATAGCTGCAACTGCAAGGTTCGCTTCTAACTGCCGGTGACTTGGATTACCTAAGGTTGCGTGCGCTATGTTGATAGATGGGTGTGTTGAAGTGTTTAAGAACCGTTGTTTTAACGTAGCAATTCGCGTTGCCGATTGTGCTACGTCATGTTTGTTTAATTCTTGAGTGTTGGCGGCTGTTACCAAACTTGATATTAGTGAATCCAGTTTTTGAATATCATGGGGGGTACGAATTGCAATAGGCATCAATGCGATATCAACGCCCGCTTTAAATGTTTCAATAACAGCTTGATCTGGGGTGAAAAAATCACTGATCCCAGCCATATCCAATGCATCGGTAACAATCACTCCCTCATAGCCTAGTTTGGTCCTGAGTAAATCATGCATTATGGCCCGCGACATAGTGGCGGGTTTTAGCATTTTTTGACCATGTTTATTCGTTAATTCGCTGTTATCAAGAGCAGGATATTGAATATGTGCTGTCATGATCATGCCAGGCGCATGTGTATCAATGATGTACTTAAAAGGGGCTAAATCATTGTGCCAAATAGTGTCTTGGGTATGCGTAACCTTTGGCAGCCCAGTATGACTATCAATGTGAGTATCGCCATGGCCCGGAAAATGTTTTAAAGCGGATATAACACGCTCATTTTCAAAGGCAGTCACTTGGGCTGCGCCCAGTTTAGCAACTTCATCGGGGTTTTCCGAAAACGAACGTACGTTGATGACTGGGTTTTCAGCATTCATATTGACATCAACTGTGGGCGCAAAGTTAACATTAACTCCCAAACTGTTGAGTTCTTTTCCAATGGCTTTGGCAACCTCAGTGGCATAAAAAGTGCCGTGTTTAGGGTACGTTGCACCAATGCTCATGTTGCCAGTAAAAGAGGTGGCAACTTCTCGGTTAATACGAGCGACACGTCCTCCTTCTTGGTCAATTGCAATAAATAAAGGTTGTTTAGCTGCACTTTGAAGTGCTTTGTTTAATTCGATTATTTGTGCGATGTCTTGTACATTTTCAGCAAATAAAATCACGCCTCCAATGTGGTATTTAGTGATGACTTGCGCCAGTGCTTTGGGGAGCTTTTTCATCGGTGTGCGACATGCTGAACTCTTGCCATTTTCACAGAAATAACGAAAATCTAGCATCAGCTTTTGGCCGAGTTGCTCATTGAGTGGAGTGTTTGCCATTGCAAGTTGATGAATTGTCATGCTGATAACGATACCTAAAGGTTTTAAAATTTGTGAGAGTGCCATATAAAACTTGTGAAAGACATCAAATGATTAGCTACTAATTTAACATTGAAATAGGTATGTATATAGCACATTGTTAAGCGAAGTTAATCGCATCGACAATTAATGTGTTATGAACGATATTGGGTTATATTCCTATGCACATAGCGTAAACATCCGCATGAACTTACTTGTAGTCTCCCTGAATTCATTTTCCCTCGTCTCCCTGAATTTATTTCAGGGCCAATGCAGAGGGGGCACTTTGTGCTTGTGGATCCTGACCTGCGTCAGGACGACGGCTGGGGGGGAGTTACACATCAGTTGGATATTGACGTTTTATCCTGTGAGTCTACCTCGTATCTCTCAATTTATTTTTCGTACTTCTGAGTTTGTTTTCCGTCGTCTTCCTCAATTTATTACTCGTCATTCTGAATTCATTTTCCCTCATCTCCCTCAATTTATTTTCCGTCGTCTCCCTGAATTTATTTCAGGGTCCGTAGAGAGGGGGCACTTTGTGCTTGTGGACCCTGACTTGCGTCAGGACGACGGCTGGGGTGAGTTACATCAGTTGGATATTGACGTTTTATCCTGTGAGTTTTCCTCGCATCTCTCAATTTATTTTTCGTACTTCTGAGTTTGTTTTCCGTCGTCTTCCTGAATTCATTTTCCCTCGTCTCCCTGAATTTATTTTCCCTCGTCTCCTTGAATTTATTTCAGGGCCAATGCAGAGTGGGACTTTGTGCTTGCGGATCCTGACCTGCGTCAGGAAGACGGCTGGTGGAGGGGAGTTACATCAGTTGGACATTGACGTTTTATCCTGTGAGTCTACCTCGTATCTCTCAATTTATTTTTCGTACTTCTGAGTTTGTTTTCCGTCGTCTTCCTCAATTTATTACTCGTCATTCTGAATTCATTTTTCCTCGTCTCCCTGAATTTATTTCAGGGCCATGCAGAGGGGGCATTTTGCACTTGTGGATCCTGACCTGCGTCAGGACGACGGCTGGGGTGAGTTACATCAGTTGGATATTGACGTTTTATCCTGTGAGTCTACCTCGTATCTCTCAATTTATTTTTCGTACTCCTGAATTCATTTTCCCCCGTTTCCCTGAATTCATTTTCCCTCGTTTCCCTGAATTCATTTTCCTTCGTCTCCTTGAATTTATTTCAGGGTCCATGCAGAGGGAGCACTTTGTGCTTGTGGACCCTGACTTGCGTCAGGACGACGGCCGGGGTGAGTTACACCCAGACCAACGTCAGGAGTACAGGTTCGGAGAGTTGAATGATGTAATGTCATGTAATCGATATTTATTCGTATTTGACTACACTGGTTATTCATAATCTATCTGGCACCCCCATCTGTATAGTCATATGCAATGGTGCGTGTTATCTCTCAAAATCGATAAGGAAACACCATGTCTGATCAGTATACCTATAAAATTTATCCACCACTTGGCGTGGCACGTGTTGGTAATGGTCCTGCTCAATCCGAAACAGCGGTTTTTACTCCAGAGGTACCTTGGCAACATTTATACGATACAAATGTAGAGTATTTGGTAACACTTGGAGATTTAAAAGCACTCGTACAAAGAGTATTTGCTGAGGGACTAGGTGACGCAGTTAACACTGTCGGTTTACAAGTAAAAGAATATGTCTCTGAGTCGGTTGTTACTGAACTGGCTGGTGATCATAAGAGTCAGTTGTCTATCGCAATCATCGAGTCTAATCTCGGGAAGGTTATCTCAAAACAGGAACTTGAGCGTAAGCTTGATGATGCGACTTTACCACAGTCAATCGTTAACTTCTCTTTACTGGGCCTTGTTGAAGATTTGGTTGTTGCAGTATTAGCGGATAAATATTTAGGGGCCGTTAAAAAACAAGCACAGCGCTTTTATCTTTATAAGTGTGACCTGCAAGGTAACCCAATAGAAAAAGTGACATTGGGAGATGGTGAGAAGGTGACATGGCATGTGAGTGTGGCTAACAAAAAAGCATTTTGGTACGACTATAATAATGCCCTCGATTTGTCATTATTATCGGAAGGATCAGGTAATTTGTCTAAGAATGTTAGTTTAGAAAGGCTGGCCCCAGCTCAAACAGCAAAGCGGCGAAATCCGAATGTACTGGGTAACAAATTGCGTCAGCAGTTAGTGATCCGTAGTAAGGGGATGGTATCGAGTAATCAGAATGACGTCGTTAAGTTAAGTGGCAAGTTTCCTGCTAATGAAGCCGATCAAGAGAGTCGTCTGACAAACTTGCTTAATATGACTGAGCGACACAATGTTTTGCAAGGGAGCATTAGTTGTTCAGACTCTGGTGTATTGTCTTTTTATGCTGGGGACGGGGTATCACAAGCAATGACTCCGTCGTCTTTAAATACCGACTTTGCAGACAACTCTAATTGGTATGATGATATTTGTGATGGTAGCGTAAGTGCTGAATTAACCTTAAAGAATGGGAATATTGTAAAAATAAACCAAGAAAATAATAGCGCATGGATTGCAACAGCGCCGCCTGACTTTGCGCCTCAAATTGAACCACTTGTTACTTTATACGATATGGTCAGTGGGTCACAATTTAAAGAGGCTGATTTAGCTGGATTAAAAACCCAATTTAGCGATGTATTTCCAATTTTATATCGTTTATATCGTATGCAATGGGTTAACCAAGCGGACTTCTCCGACAATCAAGTAAATACAGTGATGGGTGAACTCAGTAGTCAAAATCAGTTTGCAAAATTGCTTGATAATGGCTGTGCCACAAGTGAATTACGAGAAGAAATCTTTAAGCAGTTTAGAAACCCGATGTTTGATGAAGCTGTAGATAAGCAAGACGCAGGTCAAACTGATAGTGAATGGATCAATACTAGTCGGATTATTCCAAGCAAAGATACCACGGACATTAAAGGGCGCAAAGCTACACACAAATTACAGCTGCCATTTTACCCCAATGATGGGGTGGATTATCCTGGTAGCCCAATGCAATGGTTTGCTATCCCACCGTTCATGTATCAGCACTTATTAAATTGGTCACAAGGTAACTTTACCGTTACGGATGATGAGAAAAGTCACGCAGACACAATTGATTCAATGGCTAAATTCTATATTGATACATTTGCAGACTCATCCCACCCAGCATTGCTATCGGCACGGGCAGCGTTAGATGCACTATATGGGGGTGGTTTTCACCCAGGAGTAGAGCTGACCTGGCCTATGCGTCATAAACATATTTACTCAGAAAACGAGAGAAAATCTGGTGTTAACGCGCAAATTAGCTTACTCGGTTTAAGTGAATTTAGATTAACTCAGGCAGCCAATGATTTGAACATGTATCAAGATTTTGGTCATGTAATACAAGTGTCTGATGTTGAAAAGTCGATAATACCTGACTCTGATGCAAGTTGGTTTTGGAAAAATACACCTGGAGATTTAACCAAATGGATGGGGATCCCTTGGCAATCAGATGCTGCGAGTTGCCAAGCTGTTTACACTCCTGAAGATTTTCCTATTCCAGCTTGGTGGGCAGCTAACTTGCCTGTACATATCGTGCCTCTTGCGCGTTACAACAAATTTAAAGATGGTAAAAACTCAGATACAGAAACCCCCAATGGTTTTGATCACAAAATTGCACAGGGCATGACAGAAGCATCATTTGATCAACTGCGATTGGAACAATATTCACAACGACTTGATTGGCTACATACTGCCGATTTGGGATTTGTTGGTTATCACGCAGAAGGAGGCTATACCAATGGCTTAATTCAGATGGTCACACAATGGAAGAATATGGGAATGGTAATGGCTCGACCTGTTGAACAAGGAGAGAATACGGGTATTCCAGAAGTGGTTTATGTTGCTTACAGCAAAGCGGATAAAAACTAAAATAAGATGCGCTCGTAAGGGCGCTATTTTGATGAGAGTAAAAATGACTGTAAAATTTGATTGCGCCGTAATTGGAATGGGAGTAAGCGGTGTATTACTGGCTAAGGAGTTAGCAACGCAAGGTTTCAAAGTTGTATTGTTTCATGATGATAAGCCTATAAACATGAGCTTTGCTGAAAGTTTGCCTGCAACGGTTAACCCATTGTTAGAGCGGCTGGGTTTGATGAAATATTTACAGCATGAAATACACTTTCCTTGTTCTGGTACTTTTTCATCATGGGGGGCTGCTCAACTGCAGCACCCTAGTTTAGAGTCAACTATGCAAGGGCATGGCTGGAAAGTCGATAAACATGGCCTAGTTAGGCAGCTAGCATATGACTTACCAGACTCGGTAGTCAAATTGCATAAAGTAATCAGTATCGAGCGACAACCATCGCATTGGTTACTTGGTAGTAAAAGTAATGGGCAAGTTATTGAGGTGTGTGCGCGTTTTGTTGTTGATGCCAGCGGCCGACAAGGGTATTTACCAAGAGCTTTAAATATTTCGCGTCACTGTTTTGATAAGTTAATGGCATTTGTGGTGAATGTACCAAGAATATCAGGCGAAAAGCTCAGTCATCCAGTGCTTGTTGAAGCCCAGCAAAATCACTGGGGGTTGGTGTCTAAAATGAACCAAAATCAAAACATGTTGGCTATTTTTAGCAACCAAGCTTCACCTGACTTTGAGTTATATAAATCGTTTGAAAATTGGCATGAAATTAATCAAGACTCACTGTACTTTAAGCAATTTATTCCTCAAGAACATAGCCCAAAAGTAAAAATGGTGAATGCTAGCAGTCATATATGCAGTCAGTTAACAGGAGATACTTGGCTGATGCTAGGTGATGCTGCAATGTCGTTTGATCCCTTATCATCACATGGCATGACAACGAGTATGTATATGGCAGAGAAAGCGTGTCATGCAATCATGCAGTCTTTTGCGGGTAATCGTGCTGGGTTAGCGGATTACTCCGAACAAATGACTTTAATTTATAATACGTACTTAAATGAATTGGTGCAGCGTTATAATGCAGAGCAACGCTGGCAAGGGTCGCCATTTTGGCAAAGTAAGCAACAATTAAAAATGACAAATGAATGCATGTTAGTGAGTTAGTGAATAGTTCGCATACATGATAACCTTTTCTCTATTCGGTCTTTTCTGAGAACGGTACTCCTTTTCGCTTTGTGAACCTATTTTTGGATGGCCTTACTCCTCATTTTTCAGCGCTTTTACCTATCAGGATCCATTGAGGGCTTAACATCTTCGTATTTCTGACTTCATTTCAGAGCTAACATCTTAGCTTCATTTCAGGGTTTAGGATTTCGTCTCCCTGAATTTATTTCAGGGTCCATGTTTGAATACACGAAACGCAAATGGATCCTGACCTGCGTCAGGAAGACTGATTTGGTGGAGGACTGATTTGGTGGAAGACTGAATAGGAAGACTGAATAGGAAGACTGAATAGGAAGACGGCGCATAAGTTAAC